>NZ_JQIV01000001.1 GCF_000746825.1 Carnobacterium inhibens subsp. inhibens DSM 13024
TTCTTTTTCTATCTTTTTATATAGAGTTATTATTATGTTATAAATGTAACACCGTACTGGTGTATCAGTGGATTGAGTTAGATTTTCGTCAATTGTAATCCATTTACAATAATATCTAATGGTAGCTGTTGAATTAAATCCCATCCTGTATCTGGGACAGGAACATTACTTCCAGATTTCCAATAATATTTAAAAGGTAAATTACTGAGTTGAGATGAATCTAACCCTGAATCATAGGCTATATAAATTCCAGGAGAAAAACCCTTATTCTCTACTTCATTATACCAGTTTGTACAGTACGCAATGATATCAGAAGAAGGCGTATTTAAATCGATCCCTTCCAAATCAAGAAAAACAGTAATACCTTCTGGAAATCCAAGGTTTGAAACGTGGTTAGCAGCATTTTGCCCATACTCTGTTCCCAAAGAAGGTGTAGGGATCCAACCTGGATTTTTCACCCTTTGAACAATCATTAATCCAAGTCCGCTTTCCAATATTCCTGTGGCTTCAGATATAGATAAATCTACATTAGTTGATTCAAGGGACACATACCGTATTGCATATTCATAACCAGAACCAACCATTTGGGAAGCGACAGAGCTACTTACAACAGTAGCTGTATCAAATCCAAGCATGTCCGGTTCCGCTTCTTGCAATGATCCAGGTAAATCGCCTTCGTTGCCAATGTCTCCATCGTCATCTCCATCATTATTGCCATCGTCTCCACCATTAGCCGGTTCTCCAGTAAATAAGGTATAAGCCGTTGCAGGCCCTACACGGCCATCTACTTCTAAACCAAAGTCACTTTGGAAAGTTCTAACAGCTTCTAAAAGTCCAGGTCCAAAGTTTCCATCGAAACCATCTACATTATAGCCAAGCCCAATCAATTCAGCTTGTACCAAACGAATTAAGTTACCGCTGTCGCCTTGAACAACAGTTTCCCACGCTGCTTGTGTAGCTGGACCAAAAGAGCCATCTACTGTAAGGTTCGCTCCATATTGACGATTTAATTCTGTTTGTACACCTCTAATAATTGCCTCTGATGTAGTAGGTCCAAAAGAATTATCGACTTCTACATCCAAGCCATACGTTTGATTTAACCAAATCTGGATAGATTGAATAGCTGCTACTTCTTGGTTAAATAGGGTAAAAGCTGTTTGTGGACCTACGCGTCCATCAACTGTCAAATTGAAATCCATTTGGAAAGCTTGTACAGCTTCTAATAAACCAGGTCCAAAAGAACCGTCAAATCCATTTACATCATAGCCCAATCCAATCAATTGACTTTGTACTAGTTGGGTTAGATTCCCTTGTGCTCCTTGAGCAACTGTTTGCCAAGCTGCTTGAGTAGAGGGCCCAAAAGAGCCATCTATAGAAATATTAGCTCCATATTGGCGATTTAATTCCGTTTGTACCCCTCTAACAGCTGCCTCTGAAGTAGCAGGACCGTAAGATCCATCTACTTCTAAATTGAAGCCATACGTTTCGTTTAACCAAGTTTGAATTGCTCTAATATCTTCTTCAGTCATTTTCCATTTCTCCTTTTTATTTTTTACACAAATCGAGTATACAAAATGTACAACCATCTATTAAAATTAGACATTTATGGTGGAAATAATTACAAAACCTTTTATTACCGGTTTATAAAAGATTTTTACAAATGTCAGTTTTTTATTTACTCTATTTGTGTAATTAAAGATTACTACCCTTTTTGAAGATTGTCAATAAATTTTACTCGATTTGTTATAATTTTATTTTACTATAGTTTCGTTATGTGTATAATAAAGACAAAGATTATTAACAGAGGTGTACTATGGATATCTATAAATTGAGAGAACTACGAAAAGCTAGACGACTAACGCAAGAAGAAATGGCAGAAATGCTAGAAGTTGCTCGGACAACCTATGCAAATTATGAACAAGGAACCAGAGAGCCCGATAATAAAACATTAAATAAATTAGCTGATTATTTTCAAGTCTCCACTGATTACCTTTTAGGTCGTGATGTTCCAAAGTGGGCCAGACCAGAAGATCTTGTCGACTTAGAAGAAATCCTAAAAAACAACGTTCATATGGCTTACGGTGGAGAAGATTTAACTGAAGAAGATAAGCAGCGAGTACAATCCGTTTTACAAGCCGTCTTTTGGGATAGATTAAAAAAAAGAAGGGATTAGATGAGTGAAAATTGGCAGAATTTGATTCAACACTTATACAGTGAATACAAAACCTATGATCCGTTTGTATTAGCAGAAAATAAAGGAATAGACGTCCTTTTTGTTCCCTTTGGAGAAACACCAAAGGGCGAAACCGTCAGGTTTAAAGAAGAAACCCTTGTCTTACTTAATGAACAGTTAATGGAGACAACTGAACGTTACTTTGTTCTAGCCCATGAACTGTATCATGCTCTGTAACATGAAAATCTTAGCGCCTACTATACGACACAACGAAATGGCAAAGGAACACTTGAACGAGAAGCGAGTCTTTTTGCAGGAAATTTAATGCTTGAATTATACGAAGAAGATTATGGCTATCCACCAGAAACCTTTCATCATCTTCAAAACCTTTACGGTGTTGCGGAAGAATTAGAATCTTATTTAATAAAATAGATCTTTCAAACGTGACAGAAGGTTTTTATTCAATTGGACAGACAGAGAGCTTTTTGGTATAATAATGTTGTAGATGAGAGCAGGCTCATAGTCAACTTGATATAAATCCGGAACATAAGGGTCCGGCGGGTGGCGAGCACCAAAACTAAACTCGACATAAATCCGGAACATAAGGGTCCGGCGGGTGGCAAGCACCAAAATTAAACCTGTTAAAAAAGGCTACTCTTTTGAGTAGCCTTTTTTATTGGTATTAAGGAGCGTTTTAATAATTGGTAAATAACAATGACGGATATAAACGAATGTCTATAAAAGAAATCACTAAAATTACCAGACAGTTAAATGCAATTTACAAAGCTGCAGACCTCTTAAAAGAAGAGTTCGTAGGAAAAAAGGTAACCTATGTTGGAGAAAATTCTACCGTGTCAATTATTTTTTCTATTACTAATTTTATGCACCTATGTGGAATCCATTATCGAAGAGGCGCTGCCTTGTTTTTCCAAGATGCTTTAGATAGAAAAATAAATTTACAAGATATCAAAATAAAAATAGATAGTACAACATTTCTTAAATTACAAGTAATTGGTAGCGTTAGTCTATTATTGGATAAAGAAATCTCTATCGTAGGTAGAGGGATTTATTCATCATTAAGATATGATTCTGCTATTCGAACGAGAAAAAAGATACTAGCCTTATCTTTAATGCAAAACGGATTAAATTATGTCCCTATATCTTTATTGAATTTAACTTCAAAAGAAATTGGTCCTGGTCAAAAAGTGACTTGTATTTTTAGTGAAGATTTAATTTCAGGAGAAGTAAAATCGATTATGGAAATAGCAGATTAACGTGTTTATTTTCACCCTACATAATCATTTTCACTAAATAAAAAAGAGAGAAATCCACTTTAAAAAAAGTGAATTACTTTCTTTTTTATTTGAAAACGATCGAATAAAGGGCCATTTTTTTCGACGCCAACGACGAAAAAAAACGGCTTGATTTTGCCAAAAAAAGAGACCGAAATGGCCACATTTCAGGTCTCTTTTTTGGCTCAAAACGGCTACGTTTTGACCGGGTTTTCCAGGGGGATTGGGGGAGCAGCGCGTCCCCAACAAGGTCGTTTGCGCCACGAAGTGGCTAGCAAACATAGAGCTTGCCAAACCCCTTCAACCAATCTTACCACTGGAAACCGAAAGCGTTTTAGTGGTAAGATTGGTTTCTGAACGACAGAGAAGAAAAACAGGGGGTGGGACGTTGAGCGAACGAGAGATTTTTGAGGACACTTCAGCTGAGAGAAACCCGAAGCGCAAAGAGCCGAAACAAATCAGCTTTCGAGTGAGCGAACCCGAATTTGAAAAGTTGAAGCGCTCCGCTGAAAGTTTGCAAATGAGTGTGCCGGCTTTTGTCAAAAGCAAGGCACAAGGGCTAAGATCGTGACACCAAAAGTGGACCGAGCAGGCGCGATTGAAATTGCCAAACAATTACGCGCAATCGGCAACAATATCAACCAAATGGCACGAGCCACGAATACAGCAGAACTCAATCCGAATTTAGCCGCCAACCTAACGGCAGAATTACAAAAGACACAAAAGGAGTTGAATCAACTATGGAAAAATCTAACCTGATAACCAAAAAAACCCTTTTAGAGACCGTCTCTTTTGGCGTAGTCTTTTTTCTATTAACCCTTGGAATGGACTATTTTTCGGACCATCCAATTGAACTAAGAAGCCTTGCCATAGAAGCAATTTTCACAATGATCGTGTATGGAATTTTTATTATGCTCCTTCATTTCTTTTCAGAAAGAAAACGCAGAAAGGAATCAAAATATGGCCACCATTAAATTAGCCCGCAGCACCAGTTGCTCGCGCTGCATTAACTACGCTGAACCGCGTGCGACCGTCAAAAGCGGCTTAAATTGTGATGTCAATTATGCCAAAACCCAAATGAAAGCCACCCGCATGATCTATGGAAAAGACGATAAGGTCCAAGCGCATACCCTTATTCAGTCATTTAAGCCCAGTGAGGTCACTCCGGAACAAGCAAATGAACTAGGTTACGAATTAGCGCAAAAAGTCGCTGGCGGACACCAGGTAGCCATTTACACCCATACAGATAAAGACCATATCCATAATCACTTAGTTATTAATAGTGTCAATCTGGATACGGGTTTGAAATTTCAAGCTCATGGCGTCGAAGCGATTGAAAAAGTGAAAGAAATCAACGACGAAATTTGTTTGTCGCATGGCTTAACCGTTCCAGAAGAACCGGCCCAAATTCGCTACACTGCCGCAGAAAAAGGTATCCTAGAACGACCAGGACAGACCAGCTGGAAAGACGAGATCAGAGAAAAAATCGAACAAGCCAAACAAACCACTCCTAATTTTGACGCGTTTAAAGAAAAACTGGCTGAAAATGGCGTAAACGTGATTGAACGAGGAAAAACCGTGACGTATCAACATGTAGCAGAAAATAAAAAAGTCCGCGCTAAAAAATTAGGCGAGGATTACGAAAAGGAGACCATCATAAATGGCTTTGAGAGACAACTTGAACCAACAGACAACCGAAACGACACCCCAACAACCGAACCAAGCAAGCTTGAACCAGGATCTGCAGCAATTGATCCAAGTCTTGACCGAGATCCGGAACTACAGCGGAGCGACGCTGCAACAGAAAAGTTTGGAGAAAGCCAACCTGGAGAACAACTTACAAGAGATTCAACAAGTGACAACTACAGTCCTGGACAGCTTCAACAGCAACTTGAAAAGCTTAGAAACCACACAGACCAACTACAACGAGACAGCTCAAAAGCAGTCAATCGAATCCTTGAAACACCTGAAAACAATCCTGAACGACCTGTTAGACAAAAACAAGACGGAAATCGCGAAGATTCAGAAAGAAATGAGCCAGAACAACGCCCAATTAAGCGAGATCAACCAAACCATCACCAAGACCATGGACCAAGTCTTTGAGAAATTAAACGCTGAAATCAAGCGGACCAATCAAAAATTGACCCTTCGAACGGTTAAAACGAATTTATATGCGAGTGTCCCGACCGGTATCGTTGTTGTAGCGCTTATGTGGCTACTGAATGCCTTTAATGTATGGTGAAAATTGGGACCATTGAGAACATTTAGTGGTTTTAAAATACTGAAATGAAACAATTAGTAGAAATAGAGAGTTAAAATCAATTTAAAGCCACTAAAAACGACGTTAGAGACGTTTAAAAATATTCATATGTCTTTTATAAGGCTTAAAGTTAAAATTGAAAATAGAGCTGTTATTTTGGATTTAACTCATACAATGGTTCGAACCGTCGAGCGTAAGTCGAGACATAGAACGCTGCTGACGGTTTTAAAATTTTTTTAACTAAGCAGATATTAATCTGCTATTATTTTATATTTATTTTATTAATTCTTTAATACTTATAGTACTTAGTAACCTATTAAACCCTTTCATACCAAGGGATAACGAGTATTTAAATACTAATTTGTACCCTGATAAATACTAATTTGTACCCTGATAAATACTAATTTGTACCCTGATAAATACTAATTTGTACCCTATATATACCAAAGAAAAATAAAAATTCGTTTTCTTTGGTATATATGATATAATTGATATAAATACTAATCTGTACCATGAAAAGGGGAACGAGATGGATAACAAAATTAAAGTTACCTCGGAAGTTCAAGATATATCTGAAGGGGTTATAGAATTAAGTAAAGAGTATACAGTTGCAAAAGATAATAAACTGGTTCAAAAAGCAAAAATTGATTTGTCAGAGAAAGAATTGAAATTAATTGACTGGCTAATTAGCAAGATAAAACCAGATGATAAAGAACTTTTACAGGTTAATACTTCTATTTCTGAAATAAATACAGTTTTGGGATTCGGATCCGGTGGAAGAAATATTAAACAAACAAAAGAAGCTCTTCTAAATCTTTCTAATAAAGGTTTTTGGATAGAATCAGAGGACAATTCAGGAATTGAGATAACGAGATGGATTGACGAAGTTTCTTTAAAGTATAACGGAAAAGCAATACTAAAGTTACATTCAAAATTAGCTCCCTACCTTCTTCAATTAGCAGAAAAAGGAAATTACACTTCTTACTATTTAAGAACGATAATTAGCTTGAAATCTAAATATTCTTTATTACTGTATCAGTTAGCTAAATCCGGGCTACATTATGGTGTTATTGGTGGAACTGTTGAAGAGATTCAAGAATATTTTGGACATAAAGATTTAGCTTGGGGAACGTTTAATGGACGATATTTAAAAAAAGCTATTGAGGAAGTAAATTCTAAAACTGATTTACATATAGATATGCTTTTGGGAAAAAACGGAAGAAAAATTGTAAGAGTAGAATTTAGGATTACAAAAAAAATCAGAAAAGAAGTATCTGGAAAAATAAAAGTTCCAATGCATAATTGGTTAGACGCATAACTCTATTCATAGCTCTTGCGTATCTGTTATTTTTAATATAAAGTATTGATATATCGTTTTTTTTAGGAGGTAAGCTATGAAAGAGATACAAGCAATTGAATACATATCTACAAAATTAGTTTGTGAAAAGCTTAAAATTCAGCCTTCTACTCTTCGGAAGTATGCTTCCATGTTAGATGAAAAAGCAAAAACAGAATTTTATTTTACAAGAGATGACTCAAATAATAGAGTTTATACAAAAGAAGATGTAGCTGTCTTGCAACGCATAATCGAACTTAAAAATAGACCGGGATATACGCTGGAAGCTGCTATAAATGAAGTTGTAGGGTTAAGCTATAACTCGGATATAAAGGACGCTATAGCTGTAAATGAAGAAAATGATAACTATATTAAATCGCTACACTTATTTGTAGCTCAACAAAACAAATATTTTGAAAATTATCAATCAGTATTACAAAAAAAAGACGAGCAAATAGATCGTTTAGAATCACTTGTAAGTTCTTTGATTGAAAATAATATCAATGATATGTCAGTTAGTACTGAAGATTCTACAACTAATATTGAGGAAACTAAAGAATTTGAAAAAATGGGTTCTGAAGAATCTATGACAATAAGTACACCAAAAAAGAAAAAATGGTGGAATTTTAAGTAGTCTTTATTTTATTACTATCTGAAGTCTAAAAAAGACCCCTCATAATTTTTATGAAGGGTCTTTTTTTACTTTTTACTCGGGGTGTACTTTCTACACTTCCGTATTTTATATAGGTTTTGAGATGTTTTTATAGATACTTTTGTTAATGGGTTTTATGTTAAGTTGGATAGTTAATACCAATCAAATTCTACTTTTCTTTTGAGCTTTAAATCAATATTCTTTTCTTTTAGAGCATTTTCGAATTGTTTGACTGAATCATACTCTTTAGATTCTCTAGTATCCTTATTAATGATTAAGTAATAATCATTTGAATAGACAGCAAGTTTATCCGTTTTGCTAGCCGCTATAATGTATTCGTTATTCCAGTTTAGCTTGTCAATAGTATCAGAAAATTCAACATGATTTTCGCCATCATCATATTGAAGTATTGAAAAAGAAGCAGAAATAGAGTTTACACTGTAGTAATCATCTATTCTTATTTCATGCGCATCGGGGGAGACCCTTGGCGCACGATATCGATTATCAGGATTTGTTAAAATATATTCACGACTGAACATCCAAATAAAAGGTAACGAAATCAATATAAGAAATACTAATGACAGTGCCAGGATTTTTTTTTTCATTTTATATAGGCTCTCCTATAAGCAAATTTGTAAAATATACAGAACAGTTATAGTATACGCTGTAATTTAATTTATAGATAATTATAACAAAAAAATTAGCGTTACATTGTATAATTTATTACAATGTTATATTTACGAATTAATGTTAATGTCTGCATTGCAAAACAATAATTATTACCAAATCCAACAGCGATGTTATCATATTGGCCGTCCCAAGCAAAGTCAAAAGCGTCAGTTTTTTTATAACACTAAAAATCAAAAACCTAGTCTGAAATTTAATAAAGTCTCACTGATTTCATCTTCATTGATCCCGATATAACGCTTTGTAATTTTCTCGCTGCTGTGACCGAATATTTCCATCAGTGTGGCCACGTCTTTGGTTTTCTTGTAATAGTGGTACCCAAACGTCTTCCGTAGCGTGTGCGTGCCAATATCGTCTCTTCCCAATAGCTTAGCGACCTTCTGAAACATCTGATAGACCGTATTCACTTCCACATGGCCACCTTTGGTGCTCGGAAACAAATAACCCTCTGGTGCTAAGTCTTTCGTGTATTCTAAAATCAAGTCCTGCAGACTACTCAAATACAAAATCCGCGTTTTCCCTGTTTTTTTCTCGACAATACGCGGATTTTTAGAGGAAATCAGGTCTTGTTTCTTTAATTTAACAATATCCGACATGCGCAAACCACTATTAATGCCGATCAAAAACAGAAAAACATCCCGATCCGCATTTTTATTGCGCCTTAAACAAAATAAAAAGTCGTTTATTTCTTGCTGAGTGCGTAATGGTTGGACGTTGTAACTCATTTAAAAGCCCTCTCCTCTCACAAAAGCGATACATGATTTTATTTAGTATACCATACAATCATGTATTGGAGGGCGAACTAAAAAAAGAACCCTATGGGAATAGGATTCCGGATACACGTTTTTATATCATTTCATGTATCTTGTATTCAAGTTACGCCACAAGAGTGTGGTTGACATATCATTTTGAGTTTGAACATCTAGATAAATATAAATAAGTAATAGAGACAAAAAATGTAGTGTAATCCTTAATTATCTCTATTACTCGATTAATTTGAAGGTGTGCAATCATTCTTTAGACTGCCCTTAGCAATCGAAGTCCATTCAAAATAACAACCAAAGTACTTCCTTCATGAATAATGACACTGATGGCAATATCCGTTAAGCCCAAGAAACTAACGACAATTAAAAAAACAACAACGGCCATTGAAAAAATAATATTCTGCCAAATAACACGGTTCATTTTCGAAGAAGTATTATGAGATTGTACCAATTTAGATAAATTGTTTTGCATTAAAACTAAATCAGATACCTCTACTGCCACATCAGTCCCATCTCCCATAGCGATTCCCACATCTGCATTAACAAGAGCAGGAGCATCATTTACACCGTCTCCAACCATGGCGGTCACACCGTATTTTTCTTTTTGTTCGTCTATTATTCTGGATTTGTCTTCCGGCATGACATTTGCAATCACTTCATCTATTCCCAATTGTTTAGCAACCGCTTTTCCCGTCATTTCTGAGTCACCAGTAATTAATGTGGTGTGTATACCTTGTTTTCTGAAATACTCAATGGTTTCTTTTGCATGTTCACTTGGAATGTCCATGAGGGCAATAAGGCCTAGAACCTCTTCATCTACTGCTACGTACACGATTGTCTTACCTTCTGAAGCCCATTCATTATTTAAACGACTATACTCATCTGAAACATCATCAAACGAAGTCGGTTTTCCTATACGATAATTTCTCCCTTTGTAATCTCCTGTCAATCCTTTACCAATCTGGTTTTCTACATCAATAGTTAGTTTGTTTTTTTGCTCAAACTTTCTTAGAATAGCATCTGCTAAAGGGTGATTGGATTCTTTTTCAAGAGCTACTACGATATCAATCATGTTTTCTTCGTTCACGGAATCAGCAAAATAATAATTGGTTACTTCAGGTTTTCCTTTGGTCAAGGTGCCCGTCTTATCAAATGCAATTGCTTTAATATCGGCTAATTGAGACAGGTAAGAACTACCTTTTGAAAGGACTCCTTTTTTGGCTAAATTAGAAGTCGTCGATAGCGTTGCCGAGACAGTAGCTGCTGCTAAAGCACACGGTGAAGCTGCAACTAAAAGGACTAATCCTCTATAGACACTTTGTGACCATGTCCAATCAAGTAGAAAAGGTGCCAATAACATGAATAACGGAATGGCAATTAAAACAACTGTGACGTATTTGGGTTCAAATTTTTGGATAATACTCGCAGCTTTTGTTTGGTTATCTTGGTTCTGGTTCACTAATTGTAAAATTTTTGAAAATACTGTATCTTCGTTTTCTTTGGTGACTTTCATCGTGAAGCTACCTGTTCCATTAATTGTACTCCCGAAGACGCCATCTCCTTTGGATTTCTCTTTCGGGATACTTTCTCCATTAATAGACGACTCATCAATGGATGTAGATCCAGACAAAATGACGCCATCAATAGGTACTTGATCGCCATTCAAAACTTGAAGTTGATCTCCCACTTTTAATTCACTGACATCTACATTTTTTGTACTGCCATCAGGTAGGATTAACCGGGCAGTCGTTGGATTCATTTCGAGTAATTTCGTTATTTCTCGTTTGCTTCTTCCTTCTGCATAATCTTCCAAAAAATGTGCTCCAGAAAAAATAAGAATCAATAATGTTCCTTCCCAAAAATTCCCCATTAAAGAAGCTCCGATTGCCGCTAATCCCATTAAAATATGAGAATTAGGCATGAACTTTTTTTGGTTTTTTGAGTTCTCAATTGTTTCTCCAAGGCCTTCAAGAACAATGACATGATACCCAGCGCTGATTGTAGCGATTGAGAACAAAACATTTTGTAGCAACTGATAATCTTCATTCAAAAATAGAGCAATCACTGCTAATGCTAAACCAACAAAGTACAAAACGACTGGCATTTTCCCATGATCGTGACCGTGGTTGTGATTATGATTATGCTTTTCTTGAGACTGTTGTTTTTGGACAGTTTCCATTTATATTGCCTCCCTATATAATTTATAAGTCCTTTGTTTTCCATCATTTACTTCTTGAATCACAAAATTTCCGCTATTTCTGGATCCTTTCGTCTATTCCAAAAGTAAATCGTAATGAATCCACTTTACATATGACTAACCAATCATATGTTTATGTTCTCACTTTATATCGCTATATACGTTTTGTCAAGATAAAGAGAACGCAACTTCTCTTTTATAAACAAAAGATTAGCATTGTTTCGCTCATATGGTAATATAGATATGAACGAAAGGTCATATGAAAGGAATAAAAACACTATGGATATAAAAACAACTTCTCCAATCGATAAAGAATCTATTCTGTCAATAAGCAAACTATTTAAGGTGATTAGTGATCCTACACGATTGTCGGTTCTCTTTCTTTTACAGAAAAAAGAGTGTAGTGTTGGAAATATAGCTATTTCTCTGGACATGGAACAGTCCGCTATTTCTCATCAATTAAAAACGTTGAAAGACGCACGCTTAGTAAAATCAAGAAGAGAAGGAAAAAGTATGCTTTACAGTTTAGATGACCTTCATGTTTTTAGTATTCTCGAACAAGTCTTAACTCATGTCAATGAATTAGAAAAATAAAACCAATTAGTTATGTAGCATACAAACTTAGGAGGTTTTTAAAATGTCAAAATCAGATAAAGACCATAATCACTCGCATCAGGATCAACCGAAAAAAAATATTAAAATTGCTTTCTTCATAAATTTTATTTTCTCCATAAGTGAATTTTTCTTTGGGTTTCTTTTCAATAGTGTGTCTATTATGTCTGACGCAGTTCATGATTTAGGGGACTCTATTTCAATTGGATTCGCTTGGTTTTTTCAAGGTTATTCAGAGAAAAAACAAGATGAACGGTTCACCTTTGGCTATAACCGATTTTCTTTACTGGGCGCGCTGATAACTGGCGTTGTGCTAATTAGTGGCTCGTTCTTTATGATCTATCGTAGTGTGCCGCGTTTGCTTGACCCACAACCCGTAAATTATAGTGGCATGTTCTGGCTTTCTCTCGTAGCTATTGCATTGAATGGATATGCTGCTTGGATTTTAAGCAAAGGCACATCCAAAAATGAGGGTATGTTGAAACTCCATATGCTGGAAGACGTATTAGGGTGGATTGGAGTCTTGATTGTGAGTATTCTAATGAACTTTACCGAGGCATATCGTCTGGATCCTATCTTATCGATTTTGATTGCACTCTATATCCTCTACAAAACCGTTCCTGAATTTTTCACCACAATGAAAATTTTATTGAATGGTTCGCCTGAAAATGTAAACGTAGAAAAACTTGCTGATTCAATCAATAACATTCCTGCTGTAAAAGACCTCTCACATTTTCACATTTGGTCACTGGACGGGGAAGAAAACGCCCTTATCGTCACGGTTCTTATAGACCCTTCAGACATAGACAAGGCTAGGGAAATAAAAGAAGTAATTGCAGAAGTCGCACACAAATCAAGCGTAGAGAATCATATCACAATAGAAATAACTACAAGCAAAGAAGAGCTTGAAAAGGGATACTCCCACAACACATAAGATAGTCAGTCCTACGCTAAAAAACACTTCGTCATTTGAAAAGCAAAAAAGGCAGCGACTAAACAAATCGCTGCCTCTCTTTTTATCTTTCGTGATTATGATTTTTTTAAAAACCTAGTAGCGTTTGTATCGTCCCGTTCTCTACCAAGATAAAGATTCCTAATCCAATAAACACGATTGGGACAATGATTCGTTCATACTTTTCTAACGTTTCGGAAACAAAGGAAATTTTTGCCAACTTATAACTGATAAAGCAAAGAATCGCAATCGAAATAACGAATACTACTAAGGCAATTAAAATTTCTGAAAAAGCTAACGAAGTAAAGTAGGGAATATAAATCCCTAAATTGTCTCCACCTGACGCAATGGTTATTAAGGCGACAGTCCAGAATAACCGACTGGTTCCTCTAGATTCTAGTTTTTCAACGACTTCCTCTTCTTCTTCCTCCTCTTCGCCTATCACAGCGACACGGATACCTAAATAAATTGGAATTAATCCAAGAAGTCCAATGATCCAATCTTGCGGAATAAAATTCAGCACATAAGCAGCAAACAAACTTACAGCTACCAAAATGCCTGTTCCAAGATATTGACCCCAAAAAATGTGTCGAATACCTTTTTGTGTGTGACTTTGAGAAAAGATAATGAGCAAGATAAACAAATAATCAATGCTCGTAGAAATGTAAACAGCGATAGCTGAAAAAATACTTTGTAACAAAATAACTTCCTCCAAACTAAGATTTCATAGATAGATTTTCTGATAACTTTAAAAAAACACGAATAGCGGAAAGGACGTCTTCATTCGCTAAAGAGTAATAAATTACTTTTCCCTCTTGACGTGATTTTGCCATTCCATGTTTTTTTAAAAAACGTAAATGGTGTGACGTTGTAGCGACACTAGCAGTAAGTATTTCTGCTAGATCACAGACACACATTTCCTTATAGGTTTCTAAAGCATAGAAAATTTTAATTCTAGAAGAATCGCTGAAACATTTCCCTAACACAAGTAAGTTTGAAAAATCTTTTTGATCCAATTTATTTTTTATTCCATTTACTTTTTCTTTATGTACGATAGTCACTTGGCAAACTTTTTTCATTCATCTCACCTCACATTCAAACGATTGTTTGAATGAAGTATATCTATTTGATCACTCGTTTGTCAATCTACCTTAATTCCAATACACTGTTATAAGCAATTTCCTGTATTCACAACATCTTTGACGTACTTAAACAAGTACGTTACAATAGTAAAAAAGATGTTAAAGGGAGGAATAGCTTATGTCTATCGTAAACCCTAGCCAAGCTAGAAAAGTCTTTTATCAACTATTGAAAGACGTCAACAAAACTAACGAACCCATTTATATCTCTGGCAAAAACGAAGAAAGTGAAGCGGTTATGGTCAGTAAAAAAGACTGGGACGCAATTCAAGAAACATTATACCTTCAATCTGCTGGCGTAGCAGATGTGATCCACCAGCGTGAACAAGAAAATGAGTTTGTTGCATTGGAGGATATCGATTGGGATACTCTGTAAAGTTAGCAAAATCAGCTACGAAAGACCTGAAACATTTAAAAGGGGCTCATTTAGAGCAAAAATTTAAAAATCTCATGGAAGTTTTAAAAGAGAATCCGTTCCAAAATCCCCCGCCTTATGAAAAGTTAGTCGGAAATTTAAAAGATAAATATTCACGTCGTTTAAATATTCAGCACCGGGTGGTTTATTCGGTGGATAATGACGCCAAAGAAGTCATTATTTGGTCTACTTGGACGCACTATGAAAGATAGAAAAAACTTTTTAAAAAGTTTTTTCTATCTTTTTTGACTAAAAATATGAGATAAAAACAACCTTGCTAAAGCAATTTTCTCGATACACTACTTTATCTAATTTCATGTACTAGTAGTTCTTTTGTTTTTTCGCGAATAAGTCTTTTGGGTTTACCTCAAAAAAAGGAAGCGGTATCCTTAAAGTAACCGAATAAGGAGGCCATGTTATGATGAAAAGAAAAAAAATCTCTCGTTTCCTAGCAATAGGAATTTGTGGAGCAGTATTGGCAGGATGCTCATCAAATGAAGACAATACAGCAGATACATCTGCCACAGAATCAGAAATCACACAAAGTGTAGATACGACTAATAGTGAAAGTAGTTCAGCAACTTCTGAAACAAGCAGTAGTTCGGAAAGCGAAGAAGCAAGCGACTCAGAAGAAATACCAGTTTCTTCTTCTGACCAAGAAAATAAAGAATCGGCTGATCTATCTTCAGAACTAAAAATGAATCCTGACACTGTCTTGTTACCGACAGATTTTCCAACTGCTGATTCTTCATCTGTTACAGCTGATATACTAACAAATGAAGCAGATAATTATATGATTAATTATACAGATGATCAAGGAGAATTAGCTGAAATTTCTGGAACACTTTATGAAAGTTCTGATTTGGCAAAAGAAGAAATGGATACCTTCTCAAACGGGAAAACAGTGGGATCGTTGGAGGAAGGTGGTGAAGAGTTAGGTTATGGTATCACTGGCTATATGTCTGCAGGTTTAGGAAGCACACATTTTAGTTGGGAAGAAGGGAACTGGCTATTTTCTATCACTTCTGTTGCTGAAGACAAAATGGATGTCCCTGGGATAGCAAAAAAAATGGTAGACTATTTAGAAGAACATTCTCTTCCAGCTCCTGAAGATATGGGAGTAGTCTTTATCCAATACCCACAAGGTGGAGAAGATGTGAATGTAGATATTCGTTGGCAAGATGAAGACAAAATTTATCAATTAAAGACAACAAAAGTTCCGTTAGATGCATTGGAAATGGCCGTGTCAATGGAATAGTCAAATACGCAATTAACCTAAAAAAGAAGCCTTATAAGGCTTCTTTTTTCTATCTTTTTATATAGAGTTATTATTATGTTATAAATGTAACCACCGTACTGGTGTATCAGTGGATTGAGTTAGATTTTCGTCAATTTGTAATCCATTTACAATAATATCTAATGGTAGCTGTTGAATTAAATCCCATCCTGTATCTGGGACAGGAACATTACTTCCAGATTTCCAATAATATTTAAAAGGTAAATTACTGAGTTGAGATGAATCTAACCCTGAATCATAGGCTATATAAATTCCAGGAGAAAAACCCTTATTCTCTACTTCATTATACCAGTTTGTACAGTACGCAATGATATCAGAAGAAGGCGTATTTAAATCGATCCCTTCCAAATCAAGAAAAACAGTAATACCTTCTGGAAATCCAAGGTTTGAAACGTGGTTAGCAGCATTTTGCCCATACTCTGTTCCCAAAGAAGGTGTAGGGATCCAACCTGGATTTTTCACCCTTTGAACAATCATTAATCCAAGTCCGCTTTCCAATATTCCTGTGGCTTCAGATATAGATAAATCTACATTAGTTGATTCAAGGGACACATACCGTATTGCATATTCATAACCAGAACCAACCATTTGGGAAGCGACAGAGCTACTTACAACAGTAGCTGTATCAAATCCAAGCATGTCCGGTTCCGCTTCTTGCAATGATCCAGGTAAATCGCCTTCGTTGCCAATGTCTCCATCGTCATCTCCATCATTATTGCCATCGTCTCCACCATTAGCCGGTTCTCCAGTAAATAAGGTATAAGCCGTTGCAGGCCCTACACGGCCATCTACTTCTAAACCAAAGTCACTTTGGAAAGTTCTAACAGCTTCTAAAAGTCCAGGTCCAAAGTTTCCATCGAAACCATCTACATTATAGCCAAGCCCAATCAATTCAGCTTGTACCAAACGAATTAAGTTACCGCTGTCGCCTTGAACAACAGTTTCCCACGCTGCTTGTGTAGCTGGACCAAAAGAGCCATCTACTGTAAGGTTCGCTCCATATTGACGATTTAATTCTGTTTGTACACCTCTAATAATTGCCTCTGATGTAGTAGGTCCAAAAGAATTATCGACTTCTACATCCAAGCCATACGTTTGATTTAACCAAATCTGGATAGATTGAATAGCTGCTACTTCTTGGTTAAATAGGGTAAAAGCTGTTTGTGGACCTACGCGTCCATCAACTGTCAAATTGAAATCCATTTGGAAAGCTTGTACAGCTTCTAATAAACCAGGTCCAAAAGAACCGTCAAATCCATTTACATCATAGCCCAATCCAATCAATTGACTTTGTACTAGTTGGGTTAGATTCCCTTGTGCTCCTTGAGCAACTGTTTGCCAAGCTGCTTGAGTAGAGGGCCCAAAAGAGCCATCTATAGAAATATTAGCTCCATATTGGCGATTTAATTCCGTTTGTACCCCTCTAACAGCTGCCTCTGAAGTAGCAGGACCGTAAGATCCATCTACTTCTAAATTGAAGCCATACGTTTCGTTTAACCAAGTTTGAATTGCTCTAATATCTTCTTCAGTCATTTTCCATTTCTCCTTTTTTATTTTTTACACAAATCGAGTATACAAAATGTACAACCATCTATTAAAATTAGACATTTATGGTGGAAATAATTACAAAACCTTTTATTACCGGTTTATAAAAGATTTTTACAAATGTCAGTTTTTTTATTTACTCTATTTGTGTAATTAAAGATTACTACCCTTTTTGAAGATTGTCAATAAATTTTACTCGATTTGTTATAATTTTATTTTTACTATAGTTTCGTTATGTGTATAATAAAGACAAAGATTATTAACAGAGGTGTACTATGGATATCTATAAATTGAGAGAACTACGAAAAGCTAGACGACTAACGCAAGAAGAAATGGCAGAAATGCTAGAAGTTGCTCGGACAACCTATGCAAATTATGAACAAGGAACCAGAGAGCCCGATAATAAAACATTAAATAAATTAGCTGATTATTTTCAAGTCTCCACTGATTACCTTTTAGGTCGTGATGTTCCAAAGTGGGCCAGACCAGAAGATCTTGTCGACTTAGAAGAAATCCTAAAAAACAACGTTCATATGGCTTACGGTGGAGAAGATTTAACTGAAGAAGATAAGCAGCGAGTACAATCCGTTTTACAAGCCGTCTTTTGGGATAGATTAAAAAAAAGAAGGGATTAGATGAGTGAAAATTGGCAGAATTTGATTCAACACTTATACAGTGAATACAAAACCTATGATCCGTTTGTATTAGCAGAAAATAAAGGAATAGACGTCCTTTTTGTTCCCTTTGGAGAAACACCAAAGGGCGAAACCGTCAGGTTTAAAGAAGAAACCCTTGTCTTACTTAATGAACAGTTAATGGAGACAACTGAACGTTACTTTGTTCTAGCCCATGAACTGTATCATGCTCTGTAACATGAAAATCTTAGCGCCTACTATACGACACAACGAAATGGCAAAGGAACACTTGAACGAGAAGCGAGTCTTTTTGCAGGAAATTTAATGCTTGAATTATACGAAGAAGATTATGGCTATCCACCAGAAACCTTTCATCATCTTCAAAACCTTTACGGTGTTGCGGAAGAATTAGAATCTTATTTAATAAAATAGATCTTTCAAACGTGACAGAAGGTTTTTATTCAATTGGACAGACAGAGAGCTTTTTGGTATAATAATGTTGTAGATGAGAGCAGGCTCATAGTCAACTTGATATAAATCCGGAACATAAGGGTCCGGCGGGTGGCGAGCACCAAAACTAAACTCGACATAAATCCGGAACATAAGGGTCCGGCGGGTGGCAAGCACCAAAATTAAACCTGTTAAAAAAGGCTACTCTTTTGAGTAGCCTTTTTTATTGGTATTAAGGAGCGTTTTAATAATTGGTAAATAACAATGACGGATATAAACGAATGTCTATAAAAGAAATCACTAAAATTACCAGACAGTTAAATGCAATTTACAAAGCTGCAGACCTCTTAAAAGAAGAGTTCGTAGGAAAAAAGGTAACCTATGTTGGAGAAAATTCTACCGTGTCAATTATTTTTTCTATTACTAATTTTATGCACCTATGTGGAATCCATTATCGAAGAGGCGCTGCCTTGTTTTTCCAAGATGCTTTAGATAGAAAAATAAATTTACAAGATATCAAAATAAAAATAGATAGTACAACATTTCTTAAATTACAAGTAATTGGTAGCGTTAGTCTATTATTGGATAAAGAAATCTCTATCGTAGGTAGAGGGATTTATTCATCATTAAGATATGATTCTGCTATTCGAACGAGAAAAAAGATACTAGCCTTATCTTTAATGCAAAACGGATTAAATTATGTCCCTATATCTTTATTGAATTTAACTTCAAAAGAAATTGGTCCTGGTCAAAAAGTGACTTGTATTTTTAGTGAAGATTTAATTTCAGGAGAAGTAAAATCGATTATGGAAATAGCAGATTAACGTGTTTATTTTCACCCTACATAATCATTTTCACTAAATAAAAAAGAGAGAAATCCACTTTAAAAAAAGTGAATTACTTTCTTTTTTATTTGAAAACGATCGAATAAAGGGCCATTTTTTTCGACGCCAACGACGAAAAAAAACGGCTTGATTTTGCCAAAAAAAGAGACCGAAATGGCCACATTTCAGGTCTCTTTTTTGGCTCAAAACGGCTACGTTTTGACCGGGTTTTCCAGGGGGATTGGGGGAGCAGCGCGTCCCCCAACAAGGTCGTTTGCGCCACGAAGTGGCTAGCAAACATAGAGCTTGCCAAACCCCTTCAACCAATCTTACCACTGGAAACCGAAAGCGTTTTAGTGGTAAGATTGGTTTCTGAACGACAGAGAAGAAAAACAGGGGGTGGGACGTTGAGCGAACGAGAGATTTTTGAGGACACTTCAGCTGAGAGAAACCCGAAGCGCAAAGAGCCGAAACAAATCAGCTTTCGAGTGAGCGAACCCGAATTTGAAAAGTTGAAGCGCTCCGCTGAAAGTTTGCAAATGAGTGTGCCGGCTTTTGTCAAAAGCAAGGCACAAGGGGCTAAGATCGTGACACCAAAAGTGGACCGAGCAGGCGCGATTGAAATTGCCAAACAATTACGCGCAATCGGCAACAATATCAACCAAATGGCACGAGCCACGAATACAGCAGAACTCAATCCGAATTTAGCCGCCAACCTAACGGCAGAATTACAAAAGACACAAAAGGAGTTGAATCAACTATGGAAAAATCTAACCTGATAACCAAAAAAACCCTTTTAGAGACCGTCTCTTTTGGCGTAGTCTTTTTTCTATTAACCCTTGGAATGGACTATTTTTCGGACCATCCAATTGAACTAAGAAGCCTTGCCATAGAAGCAATTTTCACAATGATCGTGTATGGAATTTTTATTATGCTCCTTCATTTCTTTTCAGAAAGAAAACGCAGAAAGGAATCAAAATATGGCCACCATTAAATTAGCCCGCAGCACCAGTTGCTCGCGCTGCATTAACTACGCTGAACCGCGTGCGACCGTCAAAAGCGGCTTAAATTGTGATGTCAATTATGCCAAAACCCAAATGAAAGCCACCCGCATGATCTATGGAAAAGACGATAAGGTCCAAGCGCATACCCTTATTCAGTCATTTAAGCCCAGTGAGGTCACTCCGGAACAAGCAAATGAACTAGGTTACGAATTAGCGCAAAAAGTCGCTGGCGGACACCAGGTAGCCATTTACACCCATACAGATAAAGACCATATCCATAATCACTTAGTTATTAATAGTGTCAATCTGGATACGGGTTTGAAATTTCAAGCTCATGGCGTCGAAGCGATTGAAAAAGTGAAAGAAATCAACGACGAAATTTGTTTGTCGCATGGCTTAACCGTTCCAGAAGAACCGGCCCAAATTCGCTACACTGCCGCAGAAAAAGGTATCCTAGAACGACCAGGACAGACCAGCTGGAAAGACGAGATCAGAGAAAAAATCGAACAAGCCAAACAAACCACTCCTAATTTTGACGCGTTTAAAGAAAAACTGGCTGAAAATGGCGTAAACGTGATTGAACGAGGAAAAACCGTGACGTATCAACATGTAGCAGAAAATAAAAAAGTCCGCGCTAAAAAATTAGGCGAGGATTACGAAAAGGAGACCATCATAAATGGCTTTGAGAGACAACTTGAACCAACAGACAACCGAAACGACACCCCAACAACCGAACCAAGCAAGCTTGAACCAGGATCTGCAGCAATTGATCCAAGTCTTGACCGAGATCCGGAACTACAGCGGAGCGACGCTGCAACAGAAAAGTTTGGAGAAAGCCAACCTGGAGAACAACTTACAAGAGATTCAACAAGTGACAACTACAGTCCTGGACAGCTTCAACAGCAACTTGAAAAGCTTAGAAACCACACAGACCAACTACAACGAGACAGCTCAAAAGCAGTCAATCGAATCCTTGAAACACCTGAAAACAATCCTGAACGACCTGTTAGACAAAAACAAGACGGAAATCGCGAAGATTCAGAAAGAAATGAGCCAGAACAACGCCCAATTAAGCGAGATCAACCAAACCATCACCAAGACCATGGACCAAGTCTTTGAGAAATTAAACGCTGAAATCAAGCGGACCAATCAAAAATTGACCCTTCGAACGGTTAAAACGAATTTATATGCGAGTGTCCCGACCGGTATCGTTGTTGTAGCGCTTATGTGGCTACTGAATGCCTTTAATGTATGGTGAAAATTGGGACCATTGAGAACATTTAGTGGTTTTAAAATACTGAAATGAAACAATTAGTAGAAATAGAGAGTTAAAATCAATTTAAAGCCACTAAAAACGACGTTAGAGACGTTTAAAAATATTCATATGTCTTTTATAAGGCTTAAAGTTAAAATTGAAAATAGAGCTGTTATTTTGGATTTAACTCATACAATGGTTCGAACCGTCGAGCGTAAGTCGAGACATAGAACGCTGCTGACGGTTTTAAAATTTTTTTAACTAAGCAGATATTAATCTGCTATTATTTTATATTTATTTTATTAATTCTTTAATACTTATAGTACTTAGTAACCTATTAAACCCTTTCATACCAAGGGATAACGAGTATTTAAATACTAATTTGTACCCTGATAAATACTAATTTGTACCCTGATAAATACTAATTTGTACCCTGATAAATACTAATTTGTACCCTATATATACCAAAGAAAAATAAAAATTCGTTTTCTTTGGTATATATGATATAATTGATATAAATACTAATCTGTACCATGAAAAGGGGAACGAGATGGATAACAAAATTAAAGTTACCTCGGAAGTTCAAGATATATCTGAAGGGGTTATAGAATTAAGTAAAGAGTATACAGTTGCAAAAGATAATAAACTGGTTCAAAAAGCAAAAATTGATTTGTCAGAGAAAGAATTGAAATTAATTGACTGGCTAATTAGCAAGATAAAACCAGATGATAAAGAACTTTTACAGGTTAATACTTCTATTTCTGAAATAAATACAGTTTTGGGATTCGGATCCGGTGGAAGAAATATTAAACAAACAAAAGAAGCTCTTCTAAATCTTTCTAATAAAGGTTTTTGGATAGAATCAGAGGACAATTCAGGAATTGAGATAACGAGATGGATTGACGAAGTTTCTTTAAAGTATAACGGAAAAGCAATACTAAAGTTACATTCAAAATTAGCTCCCTACCTTCTTCAATTAGCAGAAAAAGGAAATTACACTTCTTACTATTTAAGAACGATAATTAGCTTGAAATCTAAATATTCTTTATTACTGTATCAGTTAGCTAAATCCGGGCTACATTATGGTGTTATTGGTGGAACTGTTGAAGAGATTCAAGAATATTTTGGACATAAAGATTTAGCTTGGGGAACGTTTAATGGACGATATTTAAAAAAAGCTATTGAGGAAGTAAATTCTAAAACTGATTTACATATAGATATGCTTTTGGGAAAAAACGGAAGAAAAATTGTAAGAGTAGAATTTAGGATTACAAAAAAAATCAGAAAAGAAGTATCTGGAAAAATAAAAGTTCCAATGCATAATTGGTTAGACGCATAACTCTATTCATAGCTCTTGCGTATCTGTTATTTTTAATATAAAGTATTGATATATCGTTTTTTTTAGGAGGTAAGCTATGAAAGAGATACAAGCAATTGAATACATATCTACAAAATTAGTTTGTGAAAAGCTTAAAATTCAGCCTTCTACTCTTCGGAAGTATGCTTCCATGTTAGATGAAAAAGCAAAAACAGAATTTTATTTTACAAGAGATGACTCAAATAATAGAGTTTATACAAAAGAAGATGTAGCTGTCTTGCAACGCATAATCGAACTTAAAAATAGACCGGGATATACGCTGGAAGCTGCTATAAATGAAGTTGTAGGGTTAAGCTATAACTCGGATATAAAGGACGCTATAGCTGTAAATGAAGAAAATGATAACTATATTAAATCGCTACACTTATTTGTAGCTCAACAAAACAAATATTTTGAAAATTATCAATCAGTATTACAAAAAAAAGACGAGCAAATAGATCGTTTAGAATCACTTGTAAGTTCTTTGATTGAAAATAATATCAATGATATGTCAGTTAGTACTGAAGATTCTACAACTAATATTGAGGAAACTAAAGAATTTGAAAAAATGGGTTCTGAAGAATCTATGACAATAAGTACACCAAAAAAGAAAAAATGGTGGAATTTTAAGTAGTCTTTATTTTATTACTATCTGAAGTCTAAAAAAGACCCCTCATAATTTTTATGAAGGGTCTTTTTTTACTTTTTACTCGGGTGTACTTTCTACACTTCCGTATTTTATATAGGTTTTGAGATGTTTTTATAGATACTTTTGTTAATGGGTTTTATGTTAAGTTGGATAGTTAATACCAATCAAATTCTACTTTTCTTTTGAGCTTTAAATCAATATTCTTTTCTTTTAGAGCATTTTCGAATTGTTTGACTGAATCATACTCTTTAGATTCTCTAGTATCCTTATTAATGATTAAGTAATAATCATTTGAATAGACAGCAAGTTTATCCGTTTTGCTAGCCGCTATAATGTATTCGTTATTCCAGTTTAGCTTGTCAATAGTATCAGAAAATTCAACATGATTTTCGCCATCATCATATTGAAGTATTGAAAAAGAAGCAGAAATAGAGTTTACACTGTAGTAATCATCTATTCTTATTTCATGCGCATCGGGGGAGACCCTTGGCGCACGATATCGATTATCAGGATTTGTTAAAATATATTCACGACTGAACATCCAAATAAAAGGTAACGAAATCAATATAAGAAATACTAATGACAGTGCCAGGATTTTTTTTTTCATTTTATATAGGCTCTCCTATAAGCAAATTTGTAAAATATACAGAACAGTTATAGTATACGCTGTAATTTAATTTATAGATAATTATAACAAAAAAATTAGCGTTACATTGTATAATTTATTACAATGTTATATTTACGAATTAATGTTAATGTCTGCATTGCAAAACAATAATTATTACCAAATCCAACAGCGATGTTATCATATTGGCCGTCCCAAGCAAAGTCAAAAGCGTCAGTTTTTTTATAACACTAAAAATCAAAAACCTAGTCTGAAATTTAATAAAGTCTCACTGATTTCATCTTCATTGATCCCGATATAACGCTTTGTAATTTTCTCGCTGCTGTGACCGAATATTTCCATCAGTGTGGCCACGTCTTTGGTTTTCTTGTAATAGTGGTACCCAAACGTCTTCCGTAGCGTGTGCGTGCCAATATCGTCTCTTCCCAATAGCTTAGCGACCTTCTGAAACATCTGATAGACCGTATTCACTTCCACATGGCCACCTTTGGTGCTCGGAAACAAATAACCCTCTGGTGCTAAGTCTTTCGTGTATTCTAAAATCAAGTCCTGCAGACTACTCAAATACAAAATCCGCGTTTTCCCTGTTTTTTCTCGACAATACGCGGATTTTTAGAGGAAATCAGGTCTTGTTTCTTTAATTTAACAATATCCGACATGCGCAAACCACTATTAATGCCGATCAAAAACAGAAAAACATCCCGATCCGCATTTTTATTGCGCCTTAAACAAAATAAAAGTCGTTTATTTCTTGCTGAGTGCGTAATGGTTGGACGTTGTAACTCATTTAAAAGCCCTCTCCTCTCACAAAAGCGATACATGATTTTATTTAGTATACCATACAATCATGTATTGGAGGGCGAACTAAAAAAAGAACCCTATGGGAATAGGATTCCGGATACACGTTTTTATATCATTTCATGTATCTTGTATTCAAGTTACGCCACAAGAGTGTGGTTGACATATCATTTTGAGTTTGAACATCTAGATAAAATAAATAAGTAATAGAGACAAAAAATGTAGTGTAATCCTTAATTATCTCTATTACTCGATTAATTTGAAGGTGTGCAATCATTCTTTAGACTGCCCTTAGCAATCGAAGTCCATTCAAAATAACAACCAAAGTACTTCCTTCATGAATAATGACACTGATGGCAATATCCGTTAAGCCCAAGAAACTAACGACAATTAAAAAAACAACAACGGCCATTGAAAAATAATATTCTGCCAAATAACACGGTTCATTTTCGAAGAAGTATTATGAGATTGTACCAATTTAGATAAATTGTTTTGCATTAAAACTAAATCAGATACCTCTACTGCCACATCAGTCCCATCTCCCATAGCGATTCCCACATCTGCATTAACAAGAGCAGGAGCATCATTTACACCGTCTCCAACCATGGCGGTCACACCGTATTTTTCTTTTTGTTCGTCTATTATTCTGGATTTGTCTTCCGGCATGACATTTGCAATCACTTCATCTATTCCCAATTGTTTAGCAACCGCTTTTCCCGTCATTTCTGAGTCACCAGTAATTAATGTGGTGTGTATACCTTGTTTTCTGAAATACTCAATGGTTTCTTTTGCATGTTCACTTGGAATGTCCATGAGGGCAATAAGGCCTAGAACCTCTTCATCTACTGCTACGTACACGATTGTCTTACCTTCTGAAGCCCATTCATTATTTAAACGACTATACTCATCTGAAACATCATCAAACGAAGTCGGTTTTCCTATACGATAATTTCTCCCTTTGTAATCTCCTGTCAATCCTTTACCAATCTGGTTTTCTACATCAATAGTTAGTTTGTTTTTTTGCTCAAACTTTCTTAGAATAGCATCTGCTAAAGGGTGATTGGATTCTTTTTCAAGAGCTACTACGATATCAATCATGTTTTCTTCGTTCACGGAATCAGCAAAATAATAATTGGTTACTTCAGGTTTTCCTTTGGTCAAGGTGCCCGTCTTATCAAATGCAATTGCTTTAATATCGGCTAATTGAGACAGGTAAGAACTACCTTTTGAAAGGACTCCTTTTTTGGCTAAATTAGAAGTCGTCGATAGCGTTGCCGAGACAGTAGCTGCTGCTAAAGCACACGGTGAAGCTGCAACTAAAAGACTAATCCTCTATAGACACTTTGTGACCATGTCCAATCAAGTAGAAAAGGTGCCAATAACATGAATAACGGAATGGCAATTAAAACAACTGTGACGTATTTGGGTTCAAATTTTTGGATAATACTCGCAGCTTTTGTTTGGTTATCTTGGTTCTGGTTCACTAATTGTAAATTTTTGAAAATACTGTATCTTCGTTTTCTTTGGTGACTTTCATCGTGAAGCTACCTGTTCCATTAATTGTACTCCGAAGACGCCATCTCCTTTGGATTTCTCTTTCGGGATACTTTCTCCATTAATAGACGACTCATCAATGGATGTAGATCCAGACAAAATGACGCCA
>NZ_JQIV01000002.1 GCF_000746825.1 Carnobacterium inhibens subsp. inhibens DSM 13024
ACTTGGAACTCCTACAACTAATGATAAAAGTACAAATAGTAACATTTTTTTAGTATCTTTATCCATTTGTTCATTTGCAATAATATTTCTCATAACTTTCACGTCTCCTTTAACTAATTCATCTAAAGAAATATCAAAAAGAAGACTCAGAGCAATTAAATTATGGATGTCAGGATACGTTTTATCATTTTCCCATTTTGAAATAGTTTGACGAGTAACATAGATTTTTTCTGCTAATACCTCTTGAGAATATCCATTTAACTCTCGATATTTTTTAATTGCTTACTGAAATTCATTTTGATTCCTCCTAGTAACTTTAAAGTACATTAAAATAAAAAATTTCTGTCTATTGTAAATTCCAATGGCCATTTATTTAGTGTATATGTTTGTTTACATTACCGCAAAGTGTAGATTTCAACTTCTTATAATTTGTACTTTATGTAAATTTTACATATCTCAAAAAAAAAGAATCCTAAAATAAAGGATTCTGTGAAAATACTTTTTATAGATCTAATCAGAAAAATAATACAGCTGTAATATAGTCATAAAATATACTTAAACAAATTAAAGCGCTTAACGTTAAAAGGGCAATCCATAAGAATATAAATGATCTTTTTAAATTATATAAAATATAAACTTAAAAAATAGAAAGGATAAAGTAAAATACAGCCCATAACCAACCATGTCCCTATACCATGTTGAAACATAAAAAATTGAGCTTTAGCTAAAGTAATGATCAGGAACAGACTAATCAAAATAATAGAGAATACAAACCACTTAAATATTTTCAAACGGATAGTACCTATAGATAGCTTACTTTGTAATTCTTTATCTGACTTAATTAGGTAATCCAGGCTAACGTTATATAAGTCGCTTAGTCCTACTAAATTAATAATGTCTGGAACAGACTTATTATTCTCCCATTTAGAAATAGCTTGAGCTGTTACATAGAGTTTATCGGCTAGTTGATTTTGAGAGTAATTGTGTTCTTTACGAAGACTTTTTAATTTATCTCCTAATTCCATGTACCTCACCTCCTATATCTAAACTATAAAGGAAGTTAGAAAAATACACACGATAGTATCAGTTGTTTTAGTCAACTAGGGTATCAACCAGCAGTTGAGCATGAGGTATACCTTAGTTTTTAATATAAATTATCAAAAGGAATGGTAATTATGTTAATTTTAATTCCTTTAAACATAGTACATGTTAAGTAGAACAGATAAATATTAAAATATTATTTTTTAAAGTAATTTATAATTATTCCTACTACAACTCCAAATCCCATGCCTACTACTACATTTGTTACAATATCTTTTGTTATTATTCCATAAATCAATCCTATGAAAATTCCAACACAAGGAAAAATTGACGAAATTACGGGTGACTGGTTAGAATTAATTTTTTTATTTTTTGCCATTAAATTAATCTCCTAACTTCAATTTAGTTTAGAACGTTCTAAATCTTATGATACGATTTTTTTTTACTTGTTAATACTTTTTTAAAAAGAATGTTTGCTACCTATCGGAGAACGATAAGTACCATTCACTCCAGCTTTACCACCAATATTAGCCAATATCATTTAATTTACTGATGAGGTTTTGCTGCTCCTCATTAAATTTAATTTTTTCTGTTATAGCAGTAAGATAGATATAATTTACCAATCGATTAATTAAACTGACATTTTCTTGAGGGTCATCTAATGTAGAATAAACGTTGAGAAGAACTTCTTTTAAATCTTCAACATTTGTTAAATCAGAGTGTGAAATACTATTATACAAGTTATGAACATATTCTTTTGATTGATTAGCCATAAATGATACCCCTTTATACTTTTATTATAAAATAATGGTATCTCAAATAAACTCAATTCATATGTTTGTAGAGTTTATCTGTTAGTTGATAGACAGGATTAATTAGTTTTCTAAATCTGATTTTCGCAGGAGACAATAACCTAAAATAATTAAAATATAGCCAGAAATAAGTTCGTTGTTTAATACAGCTAAAATAGCCCCACAAAAAGTTAAAATTGATACAATCTGATAACAACTTCTTTTAGTTAGTTTTTTCATTATGATAGCTCCCATAGTTAATCTCCTCACGGTCTAATTCCTACTCTTATTATCTCTTTAATCTACTAAAACGAAAAGAACGTATTGGTTTACAAGGTAGCAACCATTGGTTGCTACCTTGTAAACTATTGCGTTATAGGCAATAAACCTTACTTTCAGTATGATAGTAATAAGTAAAGATGAGGAGGAGGATCATTGTTATTAGGCGAAAAATTAAAAAGCAGTCGAATCAAAAAAGGTTTTTCTCAGAACGATGTAGCCGAAGAGTTACATATTTCAAGACAATCCATTTCAAAATGGGAAAATGACATCAGCTATCCTGACTTAGACAACCTGGTTAAATTAAGTACCTATTATCAAGTTTCAACTGACCATTTATTAAAAGAGAAGCCCTAATAATAGATAGTCGGGACTGAAAATTAAAGGAGTAAAAATTAAAATGGAAAAAACTAAAGTAAGCCGATTAAAAGAAGGTTTTTTATATGCCTTACTTTTTATAGGATTCAATATAATAAAGAAACTTATTTTTGATTATGGAGAAACGAGTCAACTTTTCAATGAATTAAGCCACGCACCAAGGTATGTACTTGGAGTACTTATCCTTACTATTGTAGTAGTATTAATAGTTACCGATACCTTGAAAAGATAATTAGCCTAAACCAATCTAAAATAGCAGAAATAAATGCTACACTACTGTTAAATAAATTTAATAGGACATAGATTACCCCAATCACATTCTAAATTTTATTTAATTTAAGATTATATATTATAGGAGGTTTTTTTTTGAATAAAAAAATTTTTAAACAACCAATTTTTTATCTAGCACTATTTAACTTTTTTATAGGTTTAATTTTTATTTTTCAAGATGGGATTCTTGCAAGAATAGCTAGTTATCTTTTCCAACTTAATTTTATATTTAGCATGTATATATTAAAAAATACTGAAAATAAAAAATGATTAAAGTTTATCCAAAGCTGAAAACATATGTATTCAAACATTATTACTTTTTATTTAAAATAATTAAATGGAAAAGGAGCTAAAAAATGAAAAAAAGATAACTCTAAAGAGATCTATAACTTTTTTTGTTGTAACGTTTATAGTATTGTTCACAAATATTTACTTGTTTTCAGACCATTCTGGTCCTTTGGGAGCAATTATTCAAACACTTGCTGTACAATCGTTAGTTTTCATTCCACTTTTTGTATTAATGTTACTTCAAAAAATAATCACTAAACATTAGAAAGAAGGAAATAATTTGTCAGATAGAGGTAAAAAGTTTATTAAAACCTTTGCTTATTCTTATTTATCGTTCGTAGTAGTTCTTTTAGGTACTCGATTTATTTTTATGCTTAACAACAAAGAAACAATAAAAAACGCGTTTAATTCAGAATTTTTATCTAGTTTTGTTTGGGCTATTCCTTTACTACTTATAGTTGTAGCAATCAAAGTACTTATTATTGAAAATAAAGGAAATAACAAATAAAAATATAATTTTATTGCGTTACTTTAATTTTCAGACTATTTTAATTTAAAAACCTAATCTAAAATTTAATAAAATTTCGCTAATTTCATTTTCCTTAATTCCAATGTAGCTTTTCATGATTTTTCAGCTTAAATTAAACGTTTTAAAGTACGTGGATCAGCATTAGTTGGTCTTGCAACACTTATTTTTGGAGTTGACGATATCATAACTTATTGTAGATAGGAGTGTTCCTTATGAAAAATAATCGATTAGAAATCTTAAGTGTTATTATTTTAGATATTGCACTAATATTATACTTAATTGTGTTCTTACATGATTTAACCATCGAAAACCTAACCTGCATGACGAAGATTTTGAGCCAGTTCCAATGGTCGACTGGATGAAAGATTTTAAATAATAAAAGAAGTGAGTTTGTCACACTAAGAATTGAGTGAAACTTAAGAAAATAGATATAATAGCTAAAATAAACTGGAAGAAGGAAACCAATATGCAATTTTTACCAGAGTTTATCGTTGCAATAATAATAGCTGCAGTACATCTATTAATTTCTTTTAATCTTAAATTACCAGATAAACACAAAAATAAATTTCGACTTTATTCAATCGTTATCAGCCTAGCATTTATCATCTTTTTAGGAGCTTTCTCTTTTAGCTCTTTAATCTCGAGTGATCAAGGAGTTAATATTTATTTTAACGGACTATCTGCTTTGTATTTTGGATTAGTCGTACCCCTTGCAATAGCTCTCGTATGGCGTTTTTACATATGGATAGTGCAGGCTGATATCCAGCCAACTGCTCTTAAATATATAATAATGATTATGTTTTTCTCTATATTAGTAGGATTACTCTATGTAGGATATTCTTTATATATCTTATTCTTTTACGGTTTTGCTCCTTAGTTTGCCTTAAATCTAATTAATGAACTCATACTTTAGAACCTGAAGTTGAAACTTCAAGAACCGCAGTACCCTACAATGTTAGTAACAGTACAAACACTTTGGGTAACTCAAGGAAGGAGTTATTAATGGAAGTTAAAATTACAAAAGTCAATTCAAATAAAATCCAAGGGTATCGTTTTTTTCCTGAAACAAGTACAAATGATTCGACAGTCATTACTTTTGGTGGATCCGAAGGGAGCTGTTGGTTTAATATGGGATTTGAGATTGCACAAAAAGGGTACAACGTACTATCTTTATATTACTATGGCAAACCCAATCTACCTCATTCTTTAAATAAAATAGACATTAGTTTTTTCGATGAAATTATATTTTACATAAAAGAAAATATCAACCCATCGAGCTCGATTACTATTGTAGGTGCATCCAGAGGGGCTGAATTGGCTCTGCTTTTAGCCACTCAATATAAACAAGTATCAAATGTAGTATTGTTTTCACCATCAGCATTTATATTTTCTGGAACAGATAAATCTTCTGCTTGGACAATAGACGGGGAAGAATTGCCTCATATTACATTTTCTTTTCGAACTGTTGCTCAAAGACTGTTCAATAGAAAATTACCATTAGTAAACTCATTTCGTTCAGAATTGAAACACAGTAAGAATTATAAAAAATCTAAATTAGATGTATCAAAATTCACAGGAAATATATTGATGTTTGCAGGAGTTGAAGATTTAACGTGGCCTAGTACAGATATGGGTAAAATAATTGAATCAGACTCAATTTCAGCGGCAAGCACTGAGCTTCATACATTTGAAAATGCCGGACATACCTTTTCCAATGTACATTATGATGGGGGAGATAGTGACGGTAATTTGTATGCTTTTTATACGAGTCAAAAAATACTACAAAAGAAATTGAAAATATGGTCTGGAAACTGATACCTCATACCATATTTCACTTGGATACTTCCACATAAAAATGATTTTACTCGACACCAAAATTCACATTAATCATTTTTAAAATTTATATTGTTTCCTTGAAATTTCATATTCAAATAGGCTGAATAACATCAGTCCATTTGTCTACTAATTTTTTAAGGACTTTAAAAGCCTAGTCTAAAGTTCAACAAGGTTTCACTTATTTCATCCTCATTGATCCCAATGTAACGTTTAGTGATTTTCTCGCTGCTATGTCCAAATATTTCCATCAGTGTGGCCACGTCTTTGGTTTTCTTGTAATAGTGGTAGCCGAACGTCTTACGAAGCGTGTGCGTCCCAATATCATCTCTCCCCAAGAGCTTGGCGACCTTCTGAAACATTTGATAGACCGTATTCACTTCTAAATGGCCCCCTTTGCTGCTGGGGAAGAGATAATCGGCCGGTCCCAGGGCTTTAGTATACTCCTGAATGAGATCTTGCAAGCTTCCTAAATACAATATACGTGTTTTCCCCGTCTTTTGTTCCACAATGCGGGGATTTTTTGGCGTTAAAATGTCCTGTTTCTTCAATTTAACGATGTCGGACATGCGTAACCCACTATTAATGCCGATCAAAAACAGAAAAACATCCCGTTCGGCGTTCTGATTCCGTCTTAAACAGAATAAAAAGTCGTTTATTTCTTGCTGAGTACGGAGGGGTTGGACGTTGTAAGGCATTTTAAGCGGCTCTCCTTCCATAAAACCGATACATGATTACATCTATTATACCACATAATCGTGTATTTCAGTGTACTAAATAAAAAGAACCCCGATGTAACGGGATTCTGGATACACGATTTTATCCAATTTCGTGTATCAGAATAATGGAATAACTTGCAACTGGCAAGGTGAGTTTGTCACAATAAGAATTAAGTAAAACTCAAAACTATAAATTGATGAACATTAGTAGTATTAAGTTCAACGGTATATAAATTCTAGTTATGGAAATTAAGTTTAGGGGGTGCCCGTATGTCCAACAATGATAACAATGAAGGTAAGGGAAATTTCATAGGTCTAGGACTAATATTTGGTACAGCATTTGGGATAATACTAGGAATGATATTTGATAAATTACTTTTTGGAATAACTATTGGACCAAGTTTAGGACTTACTCTAGGTATAATACTGGATTCTAATAAAAAGTAGATTATGCGACATAGTAATTTTAGGGGTCATAAAGCTTGGAGGTGATAGATTGAGTAGGATAAAGAAACAGTTGTTAAACCTAGCAATAGGTGAATTTGCAGCTTTATTAACTTTTATTTTTGTATATAGATTATTAGATCTTGGAATGGCTAGTTTAGTTGCATTTTCATATCTTATACTTATCTTATTACAAGGAAGTCTGTATTGGTTTTATAGATATATTTTAATAGTCAACAAGAAAAGAGTTAATCATAAGATGATAGAACTCTTAAAATTTTTAAGACGATTAAATATGATTGTATTAGTCGTCATAAGTTTAGTGATACCAATTATTAGAAGCAGTAATAAAGATTTTATAATTGGTATTGGATTATTTTTATTCGGAATGATTGAGTATATAAACTACTATTGGTATAGATTAAGCTATGGAAAATCAGGATTCAATATTAGGATTTTATTGAATACAGGATTACAAAAATCAAGTATAAATAGGTTGATTACTAAATAATATTATGACACATCATTTATATTATGCGTCGCTGGATAGCTTATAATTTTGAAAGTGCCAGCTTGTCTTAATACTAATTAAGACAAACTCAGAAAAAGTGCTAGAAGGACTGACAAGATTAAGATAGAGTAGATTTTATGCTCTATCTTTTTTCTTTTTAAGATGAAAAATAACCTTGATTACACAAGGTTTGGAACACATGATTTTATATCATTTCATGTATACCATAAGTATAAGCTGAGTGTGTCATAAGAAGTGAGTAAAATATTTAACCAAAAATATCGGACATTATATTAAGAAAATTTTATTTCCTCTATTTTTGGGTTTAGGCGTTGGAATGTTGCTATATATTTTTAGCGGGATAATTAAAGTAATACCTCTAATAGTTATATTCCTTACTTTATCATTCAGCAGCTTGGCTTACATAATTTGATAGGTTATGTTCTACTTTTTAATTCTTTTTTGAGTTACAATACAATTAGAATTATTAAATATATTTAAAAGGGGAGTTTATAATGTTAAAAAATAATATAGAAAAATATATAGATATTTTAGAATCATTGCCTAAAAATGAATTAAAATCTCCAGATGGAAGTGAAATTTCGGATGTTGGGGAAATACATAGAATTTATTTTGGAGATGAGAGCGAGTTATCAAAAGAAGAAAAAAAGCACAGACAGATAACTGATAAAAATGAAAAAAAGAAACTAGTTTTTTTATCAAATCTAACAAACGATGAATTTTATCTTTTATATAATGCCTTTGATCTAGGCAAAAGTTATTATGCTGGTAAAGATTCGCTAGAAAGTGATATTAGAGCTTTCGGTGGAGAAGAAAAATTAATACAAGAGAATTTAGAAGTTATTAAAAATAGGTTTACTAAGGAAACCGGTATTGACCAATTAACAGGGAAAATAGACAGATTAGTTATTGATTCTTTGAACGGATATATCGAAAGGTTTATGTGATCAGTTTAATCAATAATGTTTAATGATGTTTAATAGATCTTTAGAGACACCTGGAACTCTGATTTTAAGCTGTTATTTAAACGTTGTGATAACAAGCTATCTGTTCAAAAAAATAGTATAGAGGTGCTTTTTGTGATAAATAAACCTAGTGTGATTGCTCTAAAAAAAGAAGTTGAAGATTTAGGTTACTTTGTAAGTTTTAGTACTTCTAATCAAAAAAAAGATCAATTACAACAAATGCATATATTTAAAGATGCTGAATTTAAAAAGCAAGTAGCAAATGTATCTCTAATTTTAGCTTGTAGAATAAACATGATGTTTAACGGAGTTGGAAGAGAACAAAAAAAATTACTAAATACTTTAGTTGAATTCTCTACTAATTTATAAATTTAAAAATAAATAATAGAAACTAGCTGTTGATTAGAAATTTTAAAATCAACAGCTAATTTCTGTTTTTATTTTCACTTTTTACTTTTCTCTTTGAACATGAGCGGAGTGAATTTTTAAAATCCCACGAATTTTTTAATCGTGTATAAATGCGCTCTTCGTTAAAATAATAAGAAGGAAACAGTTAAAAAAAAACAGTTTAACAAGATTATGGATACACTATTCTATCTAAATTCATGTATTAATGAGAAAGGAAAACAGTATGAATATAATCAGACTTTCTAGTTCAATAAAAAAAGAACGGCAAGAACTAAATAATATTTTTGAAGAAGCCAGGCCTTATTTTAATCAGGTAGAGGGTAGAGACCCTTTACCGCCTTTGATAGATATCCAAACAATAATTCCAAGTATTCCAAAAGAGTTAACAAAATGCTTGAGCATTTATTATTTGGATCAATTAATTGGCTATCTGTGGGTATGGGAAGAGTCAAAAACTAATATCTATATTTTACACCTGTATATTAGGGAAAAACATAGAAAGCTCGGTTTAGGAAAATTAGCTATTCAAACATTAGATAAACAATATTTGGATAAAGGTTTTTTAACGTCTGAATTACTAGTTTCTGGTTCAAATTATTTGGGTTTGAAATTTTGGCTTTCTGTAGGATTTAATAAACTTTTATATGTAGAAGCTCCTGAAGAAAATGGACCAACGAGCTCTGTTGAAATAGAGCTCCAAAAGGATTTGAAGATACATAATTTAAAATATCAAAAAATGAAAAAATAACCTTATTATCTAAAGATTCTAGATACATTATTCTATGTAAAATAGTGTACCCTAAAATAAAGGTGCGTTTGTCACAATAAGAATTGAGTAAAATTCAAATAAAATATAACTATTATTTGCTATAATCTAACTAAAAGATGGGAGTGGTAAGTATGTCAGAGAAACACACGAACATAATGATAAGCGGTTTAATTATTTTGCTTTTTACAATTTCTATATTTTTAATGCTTAATAATGATTCAATACCTATAGAGGCTAATATCGCTTATGGAATAGGTCTTTTAATAATGGTGGTTACTCGAAAAAAAAACACAAGAAAAAGAATAAAATGAGTTTGTCTTAATAATATAATTATATCGGTTACGTAGAATTGTTCTACTTAAAAAATATCTAGAGAAAATAAATAAACATTTCCAGATCATATTTTTCGATACATGATTCTAAGTAATTTCATGTATCTGATAATTGATAACAGTAGAGCAATACTAAAAAGGAGAGTTTTAATTGTCTAAACTACAAAATGGAGTAACTGTATTTTTAACTGTATTTTTTAGTACGATTTTGTTTGATCATACTATTGAACCCTTAATTACAAATAATGTTGCTAGTTTTATTGTTAGAGTTATCTTTTATGTTATGGTGATTTATATTGTTCAATTTTTTGCAGAAAAAATATTAACGAGAAAAAATGATTAGTTCGAATAGGGTCTACCAAAAATAGTCGATTACTAGGTGTTTATTTTATTCGGTTTACGCTGTCGTTTATACCTGTCTGTTAATTAATCCAGAAATAAGGTAGAGAAATAGGAGGTCTGAAATGATAAAAATATTTGGAAAAGAATACGCGATAAATTCTCTTTTGTATGGTGTTACTTTTGTATGCAGTATTATAATTATAGTTTTAAATAGTTTGTTTTTCATTTTTTTAAAAGAGAGCATTTTTAACTTAAGTATGTTGACCGGTATTCTATTATTTATCTCTTCTGGGTTAAATTTATTTTCAAAAAAGAAGGGAAAATAAAATACCTTTGAAAGATTTTCCAGAGAAATAAGTACATAAATAAAAACAGTAAAAAATCAAAATGTAATTTATTTTTTGATTTTTTACTGTTTTTATTTATACTAGAAAAAATTATTTAATATATCTTGTAACATTTTAATTATGTTCTATTGAAAGCTACTATTTTATCGTATATAATAAAATCAGAAGTACGATAAAATAGTATTTCCCATGTAAGGAGAGCTTATGACGAGCAACGAAGAAAAAAATTTAACCTTTTTATATCCCCCTGCATTTGACAAAGAATGGAAAAAATGCGGATTAACTCAATCAGATAAAGAAGAAATGGAAAGTCTTTTATCCCATTTTAACCAACAAGAAAATCATATTGGAAGACCTTATTTAGGAGATACTATTCAAAAAACAGGTGGGGCAATCAAATTAAGATTTAGTCCTGAATCTTCCAAAAAAGGTAAAAGCGGTTCGTATCGAATCATCTATTTTATTGCTTTAGAAAATACGTATGCCTTTTTAGATGTCTATCCTAAAAGCGCAAAAGAGTCTTTGACCGATAGAGATAAAAAAGAAATCAAACAATTTATCACTGACTTTAAAAAAATAACTAAAAAAGGGGCTAATTAATATGCGTGATACACTAAGAGATAGCATGAGTGAGTTAATGCAGTTCGCTAATCATGAACCAAACAAGGTAACCGTAAAAAAATATACCTTAAATAATTTACCGGCATACAATCCGTCAGAGATCAAAACAGTTCGTGACAAAACTCAAATGACACAAAAAGTTTTTTCAGACCTTTTAGGGGTATCGGTTAGAACCGTTGAAGCTTGGGAAGCCGGAAAGTCCCACCCGAACGGAAGCGCTAGAAGGTTATTACAACTGATTGAACAAAAGCCTGAAATGGTCGAAGAAATCGAGTATGCTTCTGCTAAGGGTTAAAATCCTGATACAAATAGAAAAAATAAAGGCTACTACCGTACTATAAAAGATAGAAAACCACTTTGAAAAAGGGTGTTTTCTATCTTTTTTGTTTGATAAGCTCCTCTTTTTTTCGGATCAACTACCGAAAAAAGACAGTGCATAAAGGGCCATTTTTTTCGGACCCATTTCCGAAAAAAAATAGCGAATAAATGGGCATTTTTTTCGACACCAACGACGAAAAAAAACGGCTTGATCTTTCCAGAAAAAGAGACCGAAATGGACACATTTCCCGTCTCTTTTTTGGCTCAAAACGGCTACGTTTTGACCGGGGTTTACAGGGGGATTGGGGGAGCAGCGCGTCCCCCAACAAGATCGTTTGCGCCACGAAGTGGCTAGCAAACATAGAGCTTGCCAAACCCCTTCAACCAAGCATACCACTGGAAACCGAAAGCGTTTTAGTGGTATGCTTGGTTTCTGAACGACAGAGAAGAAAAACAGGGGGTGGGACGTTGAGCGAACGAGAGATTTTTGAGGACACTTCAGCTGAGAGAAACCCGAAGCGCAAAGAGCCGAAACAAATCAGCTTTCGAGTGAGCGAACCCGAATTTGAAAAGTTGAAGCGCTCCGCTGAAAGTTTGCAAATGAGTGTGCCGGCTTTTGTCAAAAGCAAGGCACAAGGGGCTAAGCTCGTGACACCAAAAGTGGACCGAGCAGGCGCGATTGAAATTGCCAAACAATTACGCGCAATCGGCAACAATATCAACCAAATGGCACGAGCCGCGAATACGACAGAACTCGATCCGAATTTAGCTGCCAACCTAACGGCTGAATTACAAAAGACACAAAAGGAGTTGAATCAACTATGGAAAAATCTAAATTAATCAACAGGAGATCAGTTCTACAACTTGTTTCGTTTGGTTTCGCCGTTTTTCTTATCCGAGTGGGAATGGATTATTTTTCGAATCAACCCATTGAGGGAGCAAAAATTGCCACAGAAGTGGTGTTAACCACTATTATTTATGGACTTCTAACGCTACTATTTGATTACTTTTCTAGAAAAAAAATGAAGAAAGGAAACTGATATGGCCACCATTAAATTAGCTCGCAGCACCAGTTGTTCACGCTGCATTAACTACGCTGAACCGCGTGCGACCGTCAAAAGCGGCTTAAATTGTGATGTCACTTATGCCAAAACCCAAATGAAAGCTACCCGCATGATCTATGGAAAAGACGATAAGGTCCAAGCGCATACCCTTATTCAGTCATTTAAGCCCGGTGAGGTCACTCCGGAACAAGCCAATGAACTAGGTTACGAATTAGCGCAAAAAGTCGCTAGCAGTCACCAGGTGGCCATTTACACCCACACCGATAAAGATCATATCCATAATCACTTAGTCATTAATAGCGTCAATCTAGATACGGGTTTGAAATTTCAAGCGCATGGCGTGGAGGCGATTGAAAAAGTAAAAGAAATCAACGACGAAATTTGTTTGGCTCATGGCTTAACCGTTCCAGAAGAACCGGCCCAAATTCGCTACACTGCCGCAGAAAAAGGTATCCTAGAACGACCAGGACAGACCAGCTGGAAAGACGAGATCAGAGAAAAAATCGAACAAGCCAAACAAACCACTCCTAATTTTGACGCGTTTAAAGAAAAACTGGCTGAAAATGGCGTAAACGTGATTGAACGAGGAAAAACCGTGACGTATCAACATGTAGCAGAAAATAAAAAAGTCCGCGCTAAAAAATTAGGCGAGTATTACGAAAAGGAGACCATCATAAATGGCTTTGAGAGACAATTTGAACCAACAAACACCCGAAACGACAAACCAACAACCGAACCAAGAAAGTTTGAACCAGGATCTGCAGCAATTGATCCAAGTCTTGACCGAGATCCGGAACTACAGCGGAGCGACGCTGCAACAGAAAAGTTTGGAGAAAGCCAATCTGGAGAACAACTTACAAGAGATACAACAAGTGACAAATACAGTCCTGAACAGCTTCAACAGCAACTTGAAAGACTTAGAAACCACACAAACCAACTACAACGAGACAGCTCAAAAGCAGTCAACCGAATCCTTGAAACACCTGAAAACGATCCTGAACGACCTGTTAGACAAAAACAAGACGGAGATCGCGAAGATCCAGCAAGAAATGAGCCAGAACAACCACCAATTAAGCGAGATCAACCAAACCATCACAAAAACCATGGACCAAGTCTTTAATCAGTTAAATGCTGAAATCAAGCGAACCAATCAAAAACTAACCATGCGAACGGCTGCAACGAATTTATATGCGAGTGTCCCGACCGGTATCGTTGTTGTAGCGCTTATGTGGCTACTGAATGCCTTTAATGTATGGTGAAAATTGGGATCATTGAAAAAAGTTAGTGGTTTAAAAATACAAAAATGAAACAATTACTAGAAATAGAAAGTTAAAATCAATTTAAAGCCACTAAAAACGACGTTAGATCCATTTTAAATTAATCGAACGCCTTTTATAAGGTTTAACATTAAGATTGAAATTAGAGCTGTTATTTTGGATTTAACACACGCAATGGTTCGAACCGTCGAGCGTAAGTCGAGACATTGAACGCTGCTGATGGTTTTGAACTATATAAAATTTTTTTAACTTGCGTAGCAAGTTTTCCTTTCTATATTTAATTGTTTAAAAACATTTACAGCTAATTGTTTTATATATCTTTTATAAACCTTTTTAAATACTTTTTAAAACCTTTTAGGACCGATTTGTACTTACTCCCAAAAGGGATACAGCTACATTAAGGGGACATTTTGTTGCTGTTAAGGGGACATTTTGTTGCTATTAAGGGGACATTTTGTTGCTATTAAGGGGACATTTTGTTGCTATTAAGGGGACACTTTGTTACATGAGATCTGCATAAACTGTCTTTTTTGCAATCGTTTTATTGTGCTAACTTAATCAATCTGATATTATTAAAGGTACATAAGTTTTTTCTGTCCCCTTAATGAATGGAGGTCGCCTTTTGAGTAATGAAATCGTTAAATACAACAATATTATGAATGAAGTCAGTTTTAGAAAATTTAATCCTGTTGAGTTTGATTTGTTTTTCTCTTTATGTTCAAAAATGAAACTTAAAGGATCCGAACCAATTACATTAACTTTTGACGAAGTAAAGAAACTAACAAATTATTCTTCTAGAGATAAAGTACGATTTATTCATGATTTAGAAAATATGTACTCAAAAATGTTGAATCTAAATTTTCGTTATGAAGATGAAACTGAAATTGTTCGATTTGTATTGTTTCCAATCTATAGAATTAATAAAGAAAAAAATACTGTAACTATAGGAGTTAATCAAGAATTTAGTTATGTTTTAAATGAAATTACAACTAACTTTACACGATTTGAATTAGAAGGGTTTACGGAGTTAAGAAGTGGTTATGCTAAAACAATGTTCCGATTGTTAAAGCAATATAAAAGCACTGGTTTTTATATTGTCAAAATTGACGAATTTAGACGAATATTAGATATTCCAGAAAGTTATAGAGTAACAGATATTGATAAAAGAGTATTACAGCAAATAGAAAAAGAATTAGCTCCTCTTTATAAAAAATTTGAGATCGTAAAGAAGAAAAAAAAAGGCCGTGGCCGTGGTGGGATAGTTTCCCATTTAGAATTTAATTTTATGGAAAAAGTTCCTCCTGAAAAACAAAAGGTTCCTCTCCATAATTGGCTAGAGCAATAATGTAATTTTTTACATTGTATATCTCTATGAAAGTATTTAAAATAACTCTAAATGAGTATTTTAAGGTGGTGCGTTATGAAAGATGTAGAAGGTGTTACAGAATACATAACTACAGAAGAAGCAGCTAAAAAGCTTGGTATACAATTACCTACACTTAGAAAATATGCTGGAATGATTGATAAAAACGCAAAAAGCGGAAAATACTTTGAACGAGATGATAGAAATTACCGTTTATATACTAACGATAATATAACAACGATCAATCAAATTATTGCGTTGAAAAGTCGCCCGAAAATGACTATAGAGACTGCTATAGAGCAGATATTAAATATGGAATATAACGTTGATACGCCTAACGAAATAGGAAATCATAACGCTGATAATAACGATATAACGTCAATACAAAAGGTATTGATTAGCCAGAATGATCTAATACAAAAAAAAGATGAGCAATTATTGCGTTATGATAACCAACTAATTAAGTACAATGAAACGATTAATCATTATGAAACTTTAGTTAAAAATTTAACGGAAAGTAACGTAAATCTAGCAAATCAAGTAGAAACCATGATGAATAACCAAAATCAGCTTGCATTGGAAAAAAAGAAGAACAGTTACAAATGGAAAATGCTCCTGAAAAACAAGGTTTTTTTAGCCGCTTTTTCAAAAAATAATGTAGGTTTTGATTAAAATACCCAAGTCGCCCGCTGTCATTAATGACAGCGGGCGACTTGGGTATTTGGAAATTATGTTAACTCTAATGATTATAGAAATATTTACCCTAAAACGTATTTTAATCCCTCAGAAATATTCTGAAGGATTTTTTTTACTAAGTATCTATAGTTTTAAAAAGAGCTCTGTTACAAAGCTAATAATCAAAGCTAATACACCAACTACTAGTGTAAAAGTAAATACAATAAATACTTTTTCTTTTAAATAATTTTTATTGTTTCGTTTCTTTTGTAACTCTTCTAAATTGGAGTTTCCCTCTGAGAACGCAATAATTTCTTTGAACGTTTTTATATTGTGTTTCTTTTTTGCTATTTCTATTTTATTTGCAAAATACATAACGAATGCCCATAAAATACCAAAAGGTATTAAACCTTTTGCGCCAAAAATAACCACACTTGGAACTCCTACAACTAATGATAAAAGTACAAATAGTAACATTTTTTTAGTATCTTTATCCATTTGTTCATTTGCAATAATATTTCTCATAACTTTCACGTCTCCTTTAACTAATTCATCTAAAGAAATATCAAAAAGAAGACTCAGAGCAATTAAATTATGGATGTCAGGATACGTTTTATCATTTTCCCATTTTGAAATAGTTTGACGAGTAACATAGATTTTTTCTGCTAATACCTCTTGAGAATATCCATTTAACTCTCGATATTTTTTTAATTGCTTACTGAAATTCATTTTGATTCCTCCTAGTAACTTTAAAGTACATTAAAATAAAGAAAATTTCTGTCTATTGTAAATTCCAATGGCCATTTATTTAGTGTATATGTTTGTTTACATTACCGCAAAGTGTAGATTTCAACTTCTTATAATTTGTACTTTATGTAAATTTTACATATCTCAAAAAAAAAGAATCCTAAAATAAAGGATTCTGTGAAAATACTTTTTATAGATCTAATCAGAAAAATAATACAGCTGTAATATAGTCATAAAATATACTTAAACAAATTAAAGCGCTTAACGTTAAAAGGGCAATCCATAAGAATATAAAATGATCTTTTTTAATTATATAAAAATATAAACTTAAAAAAATAGAAAGGATAAAGAGTAAAATACAGCCCATAACCAACCATGTCCCTATACCATGTTGAAACATAAAAAATTGAGCTTTAGCTAAAGTAATGATCAGGAACAGACTAATCAAAATAATAGAGAATACAAACCACTTAAATATTTTCAAACGGATAGTACCTATAGATAGCTTACTTTGTAATTCTTTATCTGACTTAATTAGGTAATCCAGGCTAACGTTATATAAGTCGCTTAGTCCTACTAAATTAATAATGTCTGGAACAGACTTATTATTCTCCCATTTAGAAATAGCTTGAGCTGTTACATAGAGTTTATCGGCTAGTTGATTTTGAGAGTAATTGTGTTCTTTACGAAGACTTTTTAATTTATCTCCTAATTCCATGTACCTCACCTCCTATATCTAAACTATAAAGGAAGTTAGAAAAATACACACGATAGTATCAGTTGTTTTAGTCAACTAGGGTATCAACCAGCAGTTGAGCATGAGGTATACCTTAGTTTTTAATATAAATTATCAAAAGGAATGGTAATTATGTTAATTTTAATTCCTTTAAACATAGTACATGTTAAGTAGAACAGATAAATATTAAAATATTATTTTTTAAAGTAATTTATAATTATTCCTACTACAACTCCAAATCCCATGCCTACTACTACATTTGTTACAATATCTTTTGTTATTATTCCATAAATCAATCCTATGAAAATTCCAACACAAGGAAAAATTGACGAAATTACGGGTGACTGGTTAGAATTAATTTTTTTATTTTTTGCCATTAAATTAATCTCCTAACTTCAATTTAGTTTAGAACGTTCTAAATCTTATGATACGATTTTTTTTTACTTGTTAATACTTTTTTAAAAAGAATGTTTGCTACCTATCGGAGAACGATAAGTACCATTCACTCCAGCTTTACCACCAATATTAGCCAATATCATTTAATTTACTGATGAGGTTTTGCTGCTCCTCATTAAATTTAATTTTTTCTGTTATAGCAGTAAGATAGATATAATTTACCAATCGATTAATTAAACTGACATTTTCTTGAGGGTCATCTAATGTAGAATAAACGTTGAGAAGAACTTCTTTTAAATCTTCAACATTTGTTAAATCAGAGTGTGAAATACTATTATACAAGTTATGAACATATTCTTTTGATTGATTAGCCATAAATGATACCCCTTTATACTTTTATTATAAAATAATGGTATCTCAAATAAACTCAATTCATATGTTTGTAGAGTTTATCTGTTAGTTGATAGACAGGATTAATTAGTTTTCTAAATCTGATTTTCGCAGGAGACAATAACCTAAAATAATTAAAATATAGCCAGAAATAAGTTCGTTGTTTAATACAGCTAAAATAGCCCCACAAAAAGTTAAAATTGATACAATCTGATAACAACTTCTTTTAGTTAGTTTTTTCATTATGATAGCTCCCATAGTTAATCTCCTCACGGTCTAATTCCTACTCTTATTATCTCTTTAATCTACTAAAACGAAAAGAACGTATTGGTTTACAAGGTAGCAACCATTGGTTGCTACCTTGTAAACTATTGCGTTATAGGCAATAAACCTTACTTTCAGTATGATAGTAATAAGTAAAGATGAGGAGGAGGATCATTGTTATTAGGCGAAAAATTAAAAAGCAGTCGAATCAAAAAAGGTTTTTCTCAGAACGATGTAGCCGAAGAGTTACATATTTCAAGACAATCCATTTCAAAATGGGAAAATGACATCAGCTATCCTGACTTAGACAACCTGGTTAAATTAAGTACCTATTATCAAGTTTCAACTGACCATTTATTAAAAGAGAAGCCCTAATAATAGATAGTCGGGACTGAAAATTAAAGGAGTAAAAATTAAAATGGAAAAAACTAAAGTAAGCCGATTAAAAGAAGGTTTTTTATATGCCTTACTTTTTATAGGATTCAATATAATAAAGAAACTTATTTTTGATTATGGAGAAACGAGTCAACTTTTCAATGAATTAAGCCACGCACCAAGGTATGTACTTGGAGTACTTATCCTTACTATTGTAGTAGTATTAATAGTTACCGATACCTTGAAAAGATAATTAGCCTAAACCAATCTAAAATAGCAGAAATAAATGCTACACTACTGTTAAATAAATTTAATAGGACATAGATTACCCCAATCACATTCTAAATTTTATTTAATTTAAGATTATATATTATAGGAGGTTTTTTTTTGAATAAAAAAATTTTTAAACAACCAATTTTTTATCTAGCACTATTTAACTTTTTTATAGGTTTAATTTTTATTTTTCAAGATGGGATTCTTGCAAGAATAGCTAGTTATCTTTTCCAACTTAATTTTATATTTAGCATGTATATATTAAAAAATACTGAAAATAAAAAATGATTAAAGTTTATCCAAAGCTGAAAACATATGTATTCAAACATTATTACTTTTTATTTAAAATAATTAAATGGAAAAGGAGCTAAAAAATGAAAAAAAAGATAACTCTAAAGAGATCTATAACTTTTTTTGTTGTAACGTTTATAGTATTGTTCACAAATATTTACTTGTTTTCAGACCATTCTGGTCCTTTGGGAGCAATTATTCAAACACTTGCTGTACAATCGTTAGTTTTCATTCCACTTTTTGTATTAATGTTACTTCAAAAAATAATCACTAAACATTAGAAAGAAGGAAATAATTTGTCAGATAGAGGTAAAAAGTTTATTAAAACCTTTGCTTATTCTTATTTATCGTTCGTAGTAGTTCTTTTAGGTACTCGATTTATTTTTATGCTTAACAACAAAGAAACAATAAAAAACGCGTTTAATTCAGAATTTTTATCTAGTTTTGTTTGGGCTATTCCTTTACTACTTATAGTTGTAGCAATCAAAGTACTTATTATTGAAAATAAAGGAAATAACAAATAAAAATATAATTTTATTGCGTTACTTTAATTTTCAGACTATTTTAATTTAAAAACCTAATCTAAAATTTAATAAAATTTCGCTAATTTCATTTTCCTTAATTCCAATGTAGCTTTTCATGATTTTTCAGCTTAAATTAAACGTTTTAAAGTACGTGGATCAGCATTAGTTGGTCTTGCAACACTTATTTTTGGAGTTGACGATATCATAACTTATTGTAGATAGGAGTGTTCCTTATGAAAAATAATCGATTAGAAATCTTAAGTGTTATTATTTTAGATATTGCACTAATATTATACTTAATTGTGTTCTTACATGATTTAACCATCGAAAACCTAACCTGCATGACGAAGATTTTGAGCCAGTTCCAATGGTCGACTGGATGAAAGATTTTAAATAATAAAAGAAGTGAGTTTGTCACACTAAGAATTGAGTGAAACTTAAGAAAATAGATATAATAGCTAAAATAAACTGGAAGAAGGAAACCAATATGCAATTTTTACCAGAGTTTATCGTTGCAATAATAATAGCTGCAGTACATCTATTAATTTCTTTTAATCTTAAATTACCAGATAAACACAAAAATAAATTTCGACTTTATTCAATCGTTATCAGCCTAGCATTTATCATCTTTTTAGGAGCTTTCTCTTTTAGCTCTTTAATCTCGAGTGATCAAGGAGTTAATATTTATTTTAACGGACTATCTGCTTTGTATTTTGGATTAGTCGTACCCCTTGCAATAGCTCTCGTATGGCGTTTTTACATATGGATAGTGCAGGCTGATATCCAGCCAACTGCTCTTAAATATATAATAATGATTATGTTTTTCTCTATATTAGTAGGATTACTCTATGTAGGATATTCTTTATATATCTTATTCTTTTACGGTTTTGCTCCTTAGTTTGCCTTAAATCTAATTAATGAACTCATACTTTAGAACCTGAAGTTGAAACTTCAAGAACCGCAGTACCCTACAATGTTAGTAACAGTACAAACACTTTGGGTAACTCAAGGAAGGAGTTATTAATGGAAGTTAAAATTACAAAAGTCAATTCAAATAAAATCCAAGGGTATCGTTTTTTTCCTGAAACAAGTACAAATGATTCGACAGTCATTACTTTTGGTGGATCCGAAGGGAGCTGTTGGTTTAATATGGGATTTGAGATTGCACAAAAAGGGTACAACGTACTATCTTTATATTACTATGGCAAACCCAATCTACCTCATTCTTTAAATAAAATAGACATTAGTTTTTTCGATGAAATTATATTTTACATAAAAGAAAATATCAACCCATCGAGCTCGATTACTATTGTAGGTGCATCCAGAGGGGCTGAATTGGCTCTGCTTTTAGCCACTCAATATAAACAAGTATCAAATGTAGTATTGTTTTCACCATCAGCATTTATATTTTCTGGAACAGATAAATCTTCTGCTTGGACAATAGACGGGGAAGAATTGCCTCATATTACATTTTCTTTTCGAACTGTTGCTCAAAGACTGTTCAATAGAAAATTACCATTAGTAAACTCATTTCGTTCAGAATTGAAACACAGTAAGAATTATAAAAAATCTAAATTAGATGTATCAAAATTCACAGGAAATATATTGATGTTTGCAGGAGTTGAAGATTTAACGTGGCCTAGTACAGATATGGGTAAAATAATTGAATCAGACTCAATTTCAGCGGCAAGCACTGAGCTTCATACATTTGAAAATGCCGGACATACCTTTTCCAATGTACATTATGATGGGGGAGATAGTGACGGTAATTTGTATGCTTTTTATACGAGTCAAAAAATACTACAAAAGAAATTGAAAATATGGTCTGGAAACTGATACCTCATACCATATTTCACTTGGATACTTCCACATAAAAATGATTTTACTCGACACCAAAATTCACATTAATCATTTTTAAAATTTATATTGTTTCCTTGAAATTTCATATTCAAATAGGCTGAATAACATCAGTCCATTTGTCTACTAATTTTTTAAGGACTTTAAAAGCCTAGTCTAAAGTTCAACAAGGTTTCACTTATTTCATCCTCATTGATCCCAATGTAACGTTTAGTGATTTTCTCGCTGCTATGTCCAAATATTTCCATCAGTGTGGCCACGTCTTTGGTTTTCTTGTAATAGTGGTAGCCGAACGTCTTACGAAGCGTGTGCGTCCCAATATCATCTCTCCCCAAGAGCTTGGCGACCTTCTGAAACATTTGATAGACCGTATTCACTTCTAAATGGCCCCCTTTGCTGCTGGGGAAGAGATAATCGGCCGGTCCCAGGGCTTTAGTATACTCCTGAATGAGATCTTGCAAGCTTCCTAAATACAATATACGTGTTTTCCCCGTCTTTTGTTCCACAATGCGGGGATTTTTTGGCGTTAAAATGTCCTGTTTCTTCAATTTAACGATGTCGGACATGCGTAACCCACTATTAATGCCGATCAAAAACAGAAAAACATCCCGTTCGGCGTTCTGATTCCGTCTTAAACAGAATAAAAAGTCGTTTATTTCTTGCTGAGTACGGAGGGGTTGGACGTTGTAAGGCATTTTAAGCGGCTCTCCTTCCATAAAACCGATACATGATTACATCTATTATACCACATAATCGTGTATTTCAGTGTACTAAATAAAAAGAACCCCGATGTAACGGGATTCTGGATACACGATTTTATCCAATTTCGTGTATCAGAATAATGGAATAACTTGCAACTGGCAAGGTGAGTTTGTCACAATAAGAATTAAGTAAAACTCAAAACTATAAATTGATGAACATTAGTAGTATTAAGTTCAACGGTATATAAATTCTAGTTATGGAAATTAAGTTTAGGGGGTGCCCGTATGTCCAACAATGATAACAATGAAGGTAAGGGAAATTTCATAGGTCTAGGACTAATATTTGGTACAGCATTTGGGATAATACTAGGAATGATATTTGATAAATTACTTTTTGGAATAACTATTGGACCAAGTTTAGGACTTACTCTAGGTATAATACTGGATTCTAATAAAAAGTAGATTATGCGACATAGTAATTTTAGGGGTCATAAAGCTTGGAGGTGATAGATTGAGTAGGATAAAGAAACAGTTGTTAAACCTAGCAATAGGTGAATTTGCAGCTTTATTAACTTTTATTTTTGTATATAGATTATTAGATCTTGGAATGGCTAGTTTAGTTGCATTTTCATATCTTATACTTATCTTATTACAAGGAAGTCTGTATTGGTTTTATAGATATATTTTAATAGTCAACAAGAAAAGAGTTAATCATAAGATGATAGAACTCTTAAAATTTTTAAGACGATTAAATATGATTGTATTAGTCGTCATAAGTTTAGTGATACCAATTATTAGAAGCAGTAATAAAGATTTTATAATTGGTATTGGATTATTTTTATTCGGAATGATTGAGTATATAAACTACTATTGGTATAGATTAAGCTATGGAAAATCAGGATTCAATATTAGGATTTTATTGAATACAGGATTACAAAAATCAAGTATAAATAGGTTGATTACTAAATAATATTATGACACATCATTTATATTATGCGTCGCTGGATAGCTTATAATTTTGAAAGTGCCAGCTTGTCTTAATACTAATTAAGACAAACTCAGAAAAAGTGCTAGAAGGACTGACAAGATTAAGATAGAGTAGATTTTATGCTCTATCTTTTTTCTTTTTAAGATGAAAAATAACCTTGATTACACAAGGTTTGGAACACATGATTTTATATCATTTCATGTATACCATAAGTATAAGCTGAGTGTGTCATAAGAAGTGAGTAAAATATTTAACCAAAAATATCGGACATTATATTAAGAAAATTTTATTTCCTCTATTTTTGGGTTTAGGCGTTGGAATGTTGCTATATATTTTTAGCGGGATAATTAAAGTAATACCTCTAATAGTTATATTCCTTACTTTATCATTCAGCAGCTTGGCTTACATAATTTGATAGGTTATGTTCTACTTTTTAATTCTTTTTTGAGTTACAATACAATTAGAAATATATTTAAAGGGGAGTTTATAATGTTAAAAATAATATAGAAAATATAGATATTTTAGAATCATTGCCTAAAAATGAATTAAAATCTCAGATGGAAGTGAAATTTCGGATGTTGGGGAAATACATAGAATTTATTTTGGAGATGAGAGCGAGTTATCAAAAGAAGAAAAAAAGCACAGACAGATAACTGATAAAAATGAAAAAAAGAAACTAGTTTTTTTATCAAATCTAACAAACGATGAATTTTATCTTTATATAATGCCTTTGATCTAGTTATTATGCTGGTAAAGATTCGCTAGAAAGTGATATTAGAGCTTTCGGTGGAGAAGAAAATTAATACAAGAGAATTTAGAAGTTATTAAAAATAGGTTTACTAAGGAAACCGGTATTGACCAATTAACAGGGAAAATAGACAGATTAGTTATTGATTCTTTGAACGGATATATCGAAAGGTTTATGTGATCAGTTTAATCAATAATGTTTAATGATGTTTAATAATCTTTAGAGACACCTGGAACTCTGATTTTAAGCTGTTATTTAAACGTTGTGATAACAAGCTATCTGTTCAAAAAATATAGAGGTGCTTTTTGTGATAAATAAACCTAGTGTGATTGCTCTAAAAAAAGAAGTTGAAGATTTAGGTTACTTTGTAAGTTT
>NZ_JQIV01000003.1 GCF_000746825.1 Carnobacterium inhibens subsp. inhibens DSM 13024
TGAACAATTTTTTTAACAAAGTAAAAAAGAAACTTGTTTGGTTTCTCGTTAGTTTTATCCTTTCGGTGTGTTGCTTGGTAGTGTTGACTCAATTGATACTGACCTTATCCGAGTTTAAATTGTCTTTAACGACCACTATCTTACTCGAAACAGTAAAAGAGACACTTCTTCATCCTTTTCAAACAATCCAAACGTTAATCGAAACAAACAATCCATTATTTCTAATGGGAACCATTGGTCTCTTCCTTTATTGTGCCTTTGTTCAAATCAAATTAGCGTCTAAAGAAAAGAAAGAGGGATGGGAAGCCGATGAACGAAACCAATACCATGGTTCAGCACGCTGGGCACGCGAAAAAGAAATTTTTGACGGTAAAAATTACCTGGCACAATCTAAACAAGAGATACTGAAAAACTTTACCGCTTCGCTTGATCAACCAACTGAAGGGGAGGGAAACAAATGACAGGAACCATTTTAGGTATTTTAAATAATAAGGTCATTATTCAACCCACTGAATCGAAACCCAATCGAAATATAATGGATGGGAGGACCAGGGTCTTTTAAAACCCAAAGTTTTGTGATTACAAATGTCTATAATGAAACGGAAAATAGCATCGTTGTGACGGATCCAAAAGGAGAAGTTTATGAGCAAACAGCTGCCGTTAAACAGCAGCAAGGATACGACGTCCGGGTCTTGAATTTTTCAAATATGTTGGCCTCTGACCGACACAACCCTATTGATTACGTTAAAAAGATATTCATGCCACCACAGTGGCGACTAAAATTGTGGACAGTGCTAACAAAGACAGTAAAAGAGACGTTTGGTATTACTCACAACGAGCACTGTTAAAGGCTCTTATTTTGTTCGTAAAGTATGAATTGCCTCCTGAAAGACGAAATATGGAGGGCATCTTAGACTTTTTACAAGAGTTCGACCCTGAATCAGATGAGGATGGCGAAAGTGGCTTAGATGAAGAGTTTTTAAAACTTGAACGCAAGCACCCAGCTAGACGAGCGTATGAATTAGGCTATAAAAAAGCCAAAGGAGACATGCAAGGAAGTATCATTATGTCCCTTCTAACAACAATATCCGACTTTGTGGATGATGAAGTCGCCGAATTCACACGATTTAGCGATTTTAATTTACGAGACATTGGACGCAAAAAGATGGTGCTTTACGTGATTATTCCGGTGATGGATCAATCATGGGAAGGGCTAATCAATATCTTTTTTAGCCAGTTATTTAACGAACTCTATGATTTTGCGTCTGAGAACCACTCAAAATTGCCGAAATCAGTGAACTTTATTTTAGATGAATTTGTAAACTTAGGTAAGTTTCCAGGATATGAAGAATTTTTAGCTACTTGTCGAGGGTATGGAATTGGAGTGGCCACTATTATTCAAACTTTGACGCAATTGCAGGATAAATATGGCGATAAAAAAGCGGAAAGTATTTTAGGAAACTGTGCCGTGAAAACGTGCTTAAACGCTGCGAATTCGACTACTGCAGAGTACTTTAAACGCTTATTGGATAAAGCTACCGTAAAGGTTGAAACCGAGTCTGAGAGCACACAACATGGTAAAGAGAACAATTCTAGCAGTTCCAGCGAAAATCAAAGCTACACGGGAAGAGATTTAATGACGGCTGGTGAAATTATGCAAATGGCAGATGATACGAGTTTAATTGTCTTTCAGAACAAACGCCCCATTCAAGCGAAAAAAGCTTTTCAATTCGAGTTGTTTCCGCAACCCAAATTCTTATTGAATCAAAGTGACTACACACACATTCTACAGCTGAACAACTAGAAAAATTCGAACAAGATAAAGAAAACTATCAAGCCTACATGAAAACAGACGCTGAGAATCGAACCGAACGAGAAAAGGAACAGTCTGAAGAACGTGAAAAAGCAAAAGAGCAAAAAGAACAAGAAATAATAACTGAAGCGGCCGGATTTTTTAAGTCAATGAACTAAGGAAGGTAGTGACAAAATGATTAAAGGAACGAAAGGGTTAATGTTATTGAGTGTTTCATTCTTTTTATCCGGATGCGGATTTAACGAAGAAGAAGCAATAGAAAAGAGCACAAACCAGCTAGAAATTTTTTTGACGCTACACGAAGAGCGAGAACGTTTTTCGGACTTAGATAATGATGATTTACAAGCTCGTTTAGAAGAGGATGTTTTTCCTTATTTAACAGAAAGCTACCAAGAAAAAATTACTGAAGAGATTGAAGAATATGAATTTAATACAGATTCTGTATTTAGTAAAAATTTGTTTTTTTAAGAGAAAGTGAAGAAAGTTATGATAATGGTGTTTTTTGGCAAGAATTTAGCATTGAGGAAAGTAACGTAAATCCTGAATTGGAGACAGTAAATCACAGTGCTTCAATTGAAAGTATTTCTACAATTACACCAAGTTTGGTAGAGATTGAAATGAATATAGAAGATGGAGAGTGGAAACTGAATTCTGTTGAAGAAGGTGAGTGGTAAATATGGGAGAAAGGATTTCCAAAATGTTTTCAGACTGGATTACAGATTTGCTAGAAACAACCTTTAACCTTTTAGGAAAGCTTATTTTTGATCACAATGCACTGAGTGGTTTTTTCTCTCAATTGTATGGAATATTCATAGCATTTGGTGGTGTTATGCTAGTTACCATCGCTTTAGCTAAAGTATTGATTTTTTTATTATCTGAAGCGGAAGGCAGTCGAGACGCTTCTGTATGGGGATTGATTGTCGATTCCTTTAAGGCTAGTGCAATGGTACTAATTCTACCGTTAATTTTAATTTTTTCGCTCGATATGATTGTCTATCCATTAGGAGAATGGATGTTTAGTTCAATTGGTGGTATGACTGCAGAAAAAATCAATTCTTTTATTAACATAGAAGACGTCTCGCAAGTCGCTCCTAATGTTATTAGTACTCTTATCTTACTATTATTCGTACTTATTGTATTTGCGACCTTCTTAATCAAAATCTGTATCTATCATGCGGATCTTGTCTTGTTGGAGTTATTGAGTGTATGGGCAGCGATATCTATTATTAATGAGGAATACAATTATATGTCTGTATGGTGGCGCGAATTTCTAAGCCAAATTGTGAGTATTATTGTCCAAATGGGCTTAATGGTAGGGATTGTAGAAGTATTATCTAGTACAACCTTCGAATGGTACAGTTTTATGTTGCTAATTGGTTTTGGCGTACTGATTATTCGTGGGCCAAGTGTTTTAAGAAGCATGTGGTATGGAACAGGGTCTGGTAAAGCCACTATGCAAGGTGGAAAAGTGGCTACTAGAATATATATGATGCGAGCAAGAAGTGTTACCAGTGCGGTTTCAGCAACAAAATAAATAATTAAAGGAACAGAAATATATAATAATAAATTAAAAGTTAATTTTTCAGATAGTAAATAGATCATAAAAAAACGTATCTCCATAAAAATATTGGAGATACATTTTTCTACATTTCTGGAATCAAAAATAATCGATTCTAAGACCATTTCAACTTTAAAACAGGATAATTATCCACGAAATAAACTCAAATGTCATATTATTTCACTAACATTTGATATTGCTACTAACATAACTTCACGGTAATTAAAGTATATAAATTATACTATTAATTTATTGGACACAAAGATAGCCAATCTATATTCATTATATTAAGTAATCTAACACTAACTATAAAAATGAAATTTTAGCTAATTATAATTGGGCAATAAGCTGTGACAATTACTTTTCCATATGGTTCGGCTTTTAACTCTTGTAATTTTTGTAAGTTACTCATATTATTTTATCTCCTCTCATTTTTAATTGAATACAAAAAAAGTATATATTAAAAAAAAGAGATTATTTAATTTGTTTCATTTTTGAAATCTTCAAAAATTTTACTATATGCAATAAAAAGATTATCTGAATCCAAAATTTTTAAAATATTTAGAAGGTTTAAGTTTTTTTCTTCGTTAATTTTTACTGGATCTCTTACATAGTCGTACAATGCTTTCGCGTATTCTTTTAAGAATCTCTCACCTAATTGGATATCTAAAAATTCATTGGAAGATAACGTTCTTATAAAGTAATCTACTTGAGTATAATTTTTTGCCTCTAAATTTAAAATCACTGTGTTAAATAATAAATTAATAATAATACTTAAATTTATTTTTTATATAATGTTGTTTTATAAGAAATTTCTTTTGTCAATAAATTTATAGATTCTAAGGGAATAGAAGTCATTGTATTACCATACAGAATTAATTCATATCTAGTCCAATTAGAAACCTTAAAAAGGTAATCTATCAGAAAGGCCAAGCTATCTGTATCTAATTTTTTATCTTCTATCTGTAATCTCATGGCTTTGATCATGATGTAATTCAATTTTGCATATATCGAAGAATTTTCTGTATGAAATTTCCAAACATCTGATTCTATTAAATTAGCTTGATTTAGATTTCCAGAAATTAAAGCCTGAGTCATCTTGAGGAGATAAATATTTTCTGGGGAAGTAGATATATCTTTATATAATAAATTAAATTCACTGAATGTTATATGTAACTTATCTAAAAGTTTTAAAAATTTTGTAGCAGAAATATCAGAAAGGCCACGCTCTACTTTTGAGAGTTGACTTTTAGATAAAATACCACTAGCCAAATTTTCTAAAGATAGATCTTTATCTTCTCTTAAACTAAAAATAATAGTTCCAATGTTTTCCATAAATATTCCTCCGTTTCTTATATGAAACTTATTTCTTTTTTACTATTATATATGATTAAATTATCATTAGAAAGAAGGGTTTTATATGGAAAGCATTTTTAACTACTATATTACTTCTAAATCTGAAAAATTACCTGAACAAGGATGGAAAATTCATATTTCAGCGTATTATGATAACTACCATAACATTTTAAAAAAAATCGCAACTTATTGTTATAGTTATGAAATTCCTTTTAAATACACACAAAAAAAGCATCTACAAATGTTTTTAGGCAAAAATGCTAATAGAATTAGCTCAGGGAAATTAATTACTATTTATCCCAGCACGGAAATAGAATTTATAAAAATAGTAAGGGATTTATATAGCAAACTGAAAAAAGAAAAAGGTCCTAGAATATTAACAGATATTAGATATAAGGATTGTAAAGTTATTTATTATAGATATGGCACTATTTCTAGAAAAGAAAGAGTAATAATTTCACCAAATAATGAAATTACTGCAGATGCAAACAAAGTAGGATATCTAAAACCTAATTTTATTGAAGATCCTCTAGAGAAGTATCAAAGTAATGAAGTAATAAGTAGTTACTTATTAGACAATTATGAAATAGAAAAAAGTATTCAATTTTCAAATTATGGAGGTGTATATGAAGCTGTTAATAAAAATAGTTTAGAAAAAGTTATAATCAAAGAGTTTAGATATAAAACAGGTGAATCAACTACTTTCCAAAGTGTTGATTTAGCGGAAAATGAAACTAAAAATTTATTATTTCTGAAAGGAAAAAATTATGTGCCTCAATTAATTGAGACAATTGTTGAAGAAGATAACTTTTATTTAATTAGGTCATATATACAAGGAAAAAGTTTATCTAATTTAAAAGAAGAGCTGACATTGGCAGTAATCCCTATAGAAAATAAAAAAGAGATACATAACAGGAAAAAAAATTATATAGTCTTGTAGATAAATTATTCATTAAGTTTGTAGAAATGCATGATTTAGGCTTTTATCATAATGATATATCTCTGAATAATTTCTTAATAGACGATAATTCAAATATATTTTTCATAGATACAGACTCTTCTTTTTTAAGTACTGGGAATTTAAAGTATGTTGTAAGTACAACATACTTTACAGATTCTACTCTTTTAAAAGAACAAACTGGCATTACAATAGATAAAAAAAGGCTAGGGTACTTGATTATCGATTTGACTTGCAGCGCTAACGACTTGTTAGTAATCGATCCTACGGGCCAACAAACAAAGCATTTATTCCTTAAATTTTGTTATCTATATAATTTTATAGAACTATATAGTTTTGTTTCAGAATTGCTTTCTTGGAAAGAACTCCAAATAGAAGAAGGTGCTCATATAATTAAAAGTTTGAGGGATGAGATTAATTTTATTAATAACTACATGAATTGTTCAAGTAACATTACTACAAGTGTAAAAAAATATAAACCAGAAAATATTAATAAAATTTTTCGAAATATTGAAAATAATTTGAAAGGTGACTTACCTAAATTATCTGAGTCAGATTTAAATTATATACAAGCACACCTAACTACATTTAACAGTGAAAAAAAATATAGAAAATCATTTCACTTACTTTTAGAAAAAATGTATATCAAAGTACTAGAATCTGAAAAAAAACTATTTTTAAATGACCAAAATAATCTTTCGCCCTATGTAAATTGCACAGCAGGTTTAATACAAGTTACTATAAAATACTTAGATTATTATTATGATGAAAAAATTGCTTTGTTTTGTAAAGAACTTATAGAAAGTATCGATATGACTTTTGTTAGAAATCCTTCATATAAATATGGATTATCAGGAATTGCTGACACATTTTTATTAGCATACTCTTTCTATAATGAGGATATTTATTTAAAAAAAGCAGTTTCTAAATATACTATTATAAGAGAATTTAAAAATGTATCTACTAATGGTTGGTTATACCCTGATTACCATTTGAAAAGTGATGATGGTAACTTTAATACAGGCATTGAAGGAATCCTTTATTTTTATAAGCAACTTTACAATATATTAGAAAAGAAAGTAGCTGATAAAAATGTACAATTATATTAGTAAACATAAACAATTAAACATATTAATTTTTATAATCACAATTAGTACTTCTTTAGGACAAGTATTAGGTTCGATGTCTTTATCTCCTATATTAAACAATTTAGTAAATCGAAATATTCAAGGAATCGTTAAATGGAGCTTTATTAGCTTACTTATCTGGATAGCAACATTGTTATTAGGTTATATCAGTTCTGTATTAGAAGAACATACTATAAAGTTAATGAGCAATGATATTAGAACAGATTTTGCAAAAAATATCAGTCGAATGTCTATCACTGACTATGAAAAAAATGATAAAAGCCATTATGTCTCTTGGATGAATAATGACGTGCAAATTATTCAAGACAATGGATTTAGAAGTCTCTATAATTTAACAGGAAATATGACAACAATCATTTTCGCTATAGGATCTTTAATCTACTATCATTATAGTTTAGCCATTGTCGCCCTTATTTTTAGTTTGTTTTTGGTAGTTTTGCCAAAGGGATTTAGTACGATAATGGAAAAACAAACCTTGCGTATAAAAAGTACAAATAGTACGTTTTTAGAGAAAATTGATGATATTTTAGGTGGCTTTTCAGTTTTTTCCTATCACAATTGCTTAACTATTATGACTCAAAAAGTGAATGATGAATCAGAGATTTTGGGTACTCAAAAAGTTAATTATATCAAAACGATTGGTGCTTTGAATACCTTGATTTCTTTTGTTAGTGTACTTTCACAAATTTTCATGATGTTTTTTACAGCTACTCTAGCCTATTTAGGGGTTATTACAATCGGAGTAATTACTACCTCTGGAAATTTATCTGGTCTTATTTTTACTAATCTCTCTCAAGTATCGACTAATTTATTTTCCATAAAATCTGTTAAGCCAATATTAAAACAAAATTTAACTACATCTCGTTTAAAGAAAGGAAACCAAACACAAAAAATAGACCATTTTACAGATACTATCAGACTAGAAAATGTTTCCTTTAGTTACGGAAATAAACCCGTATTAAGGAACGTAAGTTACATTTTTGAAAAAGGAAAAAAGTATGCGATAATCGGAGATAGTGGTTCAGGAAAATCTACACTTTTGAAAATATTATTAAAAAGATTAAACCCAGACACGGGAACTGTTTATATTGATCAAAAAAATTACACAGAGCTATCTGAATCTAGTATCACAAATTTAATGGAATATGTTGAACAACGACCATATCTTTTTAATGAGACTATTAAAAATAATATATCTTTAAATACAAAAACTACGAATGAACATCTCTTGCCTATTTTAACTAAACTAGGAATTCATGATTTTGCCAAACTATCCGATAAAATTATAGGACACGGAAATAATTTTTCGGGAGGTCAACGTCAGAGAATAGCTTTAGCGAGAGCATTAAACTTTAGTAAAAATATAATCTTTTTAGATGAAGTCACATCTGGATTAGACAAACAAAGCTCCCAAGAAATTGAAACCATTTTATTATCCAATCCAAGTGTCACTGTTGTCATGATTACTCATCACCTAAGTGATGAAACAAAAAATAAACTAGACGGAATATTGGAGGTTGGAATATGATTGATTTTTATAAATACAAAATAATTGATCTAAGTGATAAAAAAGAAGACAATGAAGAAGAAAATAAGGATGAAAAGTTTACTAAAAAAGATATATATGCTTGTATTAACTATTTACAAAAACGCTGGAGAAAATAATTTAATAGCTCAAAAAAAGATACTTAGATATGAGTTCTTAACAAAATAAAAAAAGATGATTTTTAAAAAAAACATCTTTTTATTCCTTTCTATATTGTTTCATTACAGAAAAAAATTTTTTCTTAAAGTGCCCCTAACTGCTTCAGCAGTTAGGGGCACTTTTTTTTGACTTCTTTTTAACTTTACGATCACTGGTTAGCCAACATAATAGATGAATTTTAGCTTTTAGATCTGAAAATTAATTACACAAGAAAGAATAATAAAAACTGAAGAAGAGAGAAAGAAATAATATTATACATAAATGATGCCAATATTATTTATGGCAAAAAAATCAAACTGTATATATTTGAAAAAAGATATTTATTCCATAGCTATTATTTAAAACAGTGAAAAAGTATAATCACTTTAATCATTATTATTAATTAAGGTTTTGAATGAATTAATATCAATGTTATTTTTAAAGAAATTTTTAGGTATCACAATAGCTCTTGTTGGAGAAAGAAACAAGAAAAACATCTCTTTACTTTCTTTTATTTTTATAAAATCATTCCAAGTATAATTAGCTGTTACAGTTCGATTTACTTGGCTAACACCATTATTAGTTATAATGTATGTTACTTCTTTTTTTATTAACGGATCATTTTTATATGCTTTATAATTTCTAATGAATATCCCCAAAAGTATCAATAGTGTATAGATTAAAGAGCTGAATAAGATTAGTAAATAATCAATCATTGATAAGTTTGAAAAATCTATAATATGTAAGCCACTATAAATAATTGCGAAAAGTGGTAAACTAGTTATGCTCACAACAGAAAAAAGATTTCTCTGTCGATAAATATTAAATTTTATATAATGGGAAAAATCTAGGCTACCTACTGCTACAATTTTGCTGTTTTCATCTTGGTTCATCTTGTACACCTCTTAATAGTTATTTTAAAGTTACATAGTTAAGAATATACTATTCAGAAATATCTGTAATTATAGTTATTTGAATTTCTAAGTAGAAAAACATTCTATCATTGATTCACTTAAATCAATGATAGAATGAAATATTACTATTGTTAACTAAAAAAAAGATATGCTTAAAATGCGGAATATTTCCTCGTGGAGGAATCCATTTTATACTCGACTAAATAAACTAACTGAAGGAGAAAAAGAATAGAATGAGAAATCCTAGGAATAAATTAAAAGTTTTCATCAGCTCGAAGACTGGGGAAACACTTACTGATCAAAAATATATGCTAGCTCGTATTGCTGTAAAAGAGACATTAGAATCAACAGGTCTGTTTGAGGTGTATTCTTTTGAATCTGAAGGACCATCGGTAAATTCCGCACTGGACCATTACACTGGAGGCCTAGAAGATAGTGATGTATGTATATTTCTGATTGATAATAAAGATGGCGTGCCTCCAGGTGTACAAAATGAAATTGATATTGTAAATAAGTACCAGATTCCTTCGCTCTATTATTTTTGTCAAGGTGACGAAAAAGAAAAAACGCAAACACAGATTGAATTACTTAGAGCAACGCAACCCAAGCATGCAAATATTAACTCTTTTAGTGAATTTATTGAGAAGTGTGCAATACATTTAGTAGACGATGTATTACTAACATATAAACGTATGGTTAAATCCAAGAGTGGACAGGATGATATATCTGAAACAAGTAAATCTTTTGACGGAAAATCAGAGATTTTGAATACGAACTCTGGAGCAGTTGAATCAAGTAATAATTTTATTTTTAGTAAAGAAAAATTGATTAATGAGTCATGTCGAAATTTCTTTGGAAATTTCATTTTTGGTAATGAAATTAAACAATTTGACAAGAAAGACTTTGATTTTTATTGTTCAAAATACTTGTTGACTATGTTTGGACAAGCAACTATTGAAGAATTTAATATGAGTCTTTTTCTGGAATCTTTAGGTAAAATTCTGCCACAACCTTATTATGAAGTAGTCGAGAAAAGATGGATCTCAAATCAGAAGTATTATTTGGAAGAGTATGATGAATCGCTAACACTTTTACAAGAAGCATTAGCGCTTGCTGAGTCTTACAACGGAACGGTTGCGGAATGGGTTGTTCAAGACATTCTAATAGATTTGAGAAATAGAGAAATTAATATAGCGGAAACAAAAAATGAATACTTTCGAGAGACAACAGGTCAAAAGGGAATGAATAGTCGCCGCGAAAAGCTATATTACCCATTAATTGATCGAAATGAGAAAAACTTACTTGAATGGATTGAAAAAGAAAGGCAAAAAAATGAGATGAGAAGCTATTCTAGCTGGAGTTCTTACGGTGACATCTCATTTTTAAGTGATTATATAGCTGATATATATTATCAAGCCATGATGTTTGGTTCTCTTACCCACTTAAATAGAATATATACTTTAATTCAGAGGCTAACGTACCAATTGAGCAAATTTACAGATTACTGGCCATGGGTAATGACACTTTTAAGTACCACAATAGTTACACTGGATCGTAAAAAAACAACTCAGATAACACACCATTTTGATAAACTGCTTGAAAAAATGAACCCGGAAGATGCCAGAAAAGTTTATCAATTCTCAAACAACGCTAAACCAAGTCATAATAAATTTAGTGCAAATCTTATTGCGATGTCTGAAATTGGTTACTACTTAAACGACGATGATTTTGAACAATATTGGAATATTCTCAAATTGGAAATTGATTCATGGGTTAAAGATGAAAATAGTATGGTATCTTTACAAGCTTATATTTTTCAGTGTTTAAAAAATATAAGTAATCGTGTTGATGATAACTATATATTGGAATTTGGTTTAAATCTTCTAGAATCACCTAAGAGACGTTATTACCTTGATGTTCTGAAGTTATTATCCGGGAATTACACTGATTATAAATTAGTTAGTGTTGACAATTCCAACAGAACAGTTGATACCCTTATTAAGTATTCACAAGAAAGTATTGATTTCAATGAACTTAAAAGTGTCCAAACTATTTTTTTGCTATTGAAAAATATAGATAATGAAAGTCAAAAAGAAATGGAAACATTTATTCAAAATAAGTGGCCTGAATTCTATTCTAATGAATATAGGCTTGAAAAAAATAAATATATAGAATCTGGAAATATTCTTATTAAATTGAAAACTGAAGACATACACAATAGAAATCTCACTCAAGGGAAAAATGGTATCTATGCTGGATACGGAACAAATCCGTATCATGAAGCGAAGAATATACTGACTATGTTGGATGAAAAACCAGAAGAAAACATGCTTGGTGAATTGTTTATAGCAACATCAGCTACGATTCTTTCTAGTAATCAATTTGTAGAAGACAAACTGAGTGCTTATCACCTCATGATTTTCTTATTGAGGTATGACATATCTCTTATAGAAAGAGAAAAAGAAGTGGTTACTCGACTCATTCAATTTCAAGATTATGAGATTGCAAGCGAATCAATGATGAGTTATGTTGACAGTACAATGCTGATATTAAGCCATTTGTTGTTGTTGGAATGCTTAGGAAAGAACCAGTTTGCTGAGATTGCTAAAATCCTATTAGTATTCACTAACCCAGGAAATCAAGTGGAGGCTTGTAAGATGCTTCAAACCTTCCTTTATAATTATCAAAATTACAAAATTAGAACAAGTTTAGAAAGTTTATTAATGCAATGTACACTTTTATGGACCAACTCAGATAATCTTAATGTTAGATGGAACAACACTCATTTACAACTTAAACTGATAGAAAAGAAGAAATATAGAAAAATAATCGGTCAAAATCTTCAGAGCATTATGGAGTCAGACAACGCAATCGTTAAAAGTCAGATTGTTCATAAAATAGATTTAATTAATAGTTTAGATAAAAAACTAGGTCAAACTATCTTTGAAAGTGCAAAGAATGATAATAACTTCGTGATCCGGAAAATAGTTGATATTAAAAATATATAATTTTATTTACCTAGTAAAAGTAAATTTTACGGGAGTATCATCTTATTTCAACGAAGTTATACCTCACCTATAATCATCTGTTGGTATTTAAGTGGTTTGCTCCCTACCTACATCTCTATTTTTTGAAATTTAGGTATGGGGTAAAAGCACGTTCTATATTTCATACTTGTTCCATATTCTGTTTTTTACCATCTTTGGCTTTATTATAACTCTCAACCATAGTCAATACTTAAGAGTAATAAATATGGGTTTCAGCTGCAGTAAAATCAAAGAGTACGTGGTGTCATAACTCATAGTCAATAAAAAAGGATGAACACTATGAAATATGGATATACGGGTGAATAGTAATCACTAACTAAATTATTAACCTCTTCATTTAAAAGTCAGACCTTAAATTTAACTGTTTCTTTTTTATTTTAATGTAGATTTAGGGTGTACCCATAATAGTCACGAGAAGAGACCGTATTTATTAGCTTTTTGAATGTAGATTGTAATTGTCTATTAAACATATAAAGAACAATCTTCGATTTTTACATAAGAAAGATAGATTAGTCGTTGTGTTGATAAAACTTTAGGTCTTGATTATGATAAAATTATCTACACTTTACCATTAGTTAAATCGAAAGGAGATTTAATTTGAAATTAACAGATAGATTGTTAACAGATGAATTTATTATTGGAGGAGTTTGGTCCGATAACGCCGATTTTAAAGATTCTTTACCAGGAAATTTGACTTATAGCTATTCTAACAACCAACTTTATGTAGAATTTATAGATACTGATTTTAATGTTGGAGAGGTATGGGGAACTTTTTATGGTTTGGTAAATAGAACGGAAATTGTAACCTTAACCAATGTCCGTGTTTCACACACGAAAGGGGGTAGTGTGCAGTATACAAAGATAGTTGCAGATAGTATGATTATTGACTCGAAACCTATAACAGATGTAGATAGTTTTTTTCATAGAGAAATTAGTTTTACATATAATAATTTAAAAGATTGGTCTTGGGTAAATCCATGGAATTCTGATGACCTTAATAAAAGTTACTACTATGAAGAACCTGCTTTAAAAAAATATAAATTAGAATCAATTGGTGGACTATTAGAAGAAAAGGTAGCGCCAATAGAAAAATTAAAAGGTATTTGTGTGCAAGAGATTAATTTATCATATACCCCCTACTATAAAATTACACTAAATCAGGATAAAACGATTAAAGAACTCCATGAATTAATTTATAGAATTAGCCTATTATTCAACTTATTTTTGGGTAAAAAAATTAATATTCAATTTTTAGATTTTCCTTCTGAAATAGAGGATATATCAGGAAATAAAATTAGAAGTAGTGGGAGGTTTTATACACTACAACAGAAAGAAAGAAGCAGTTCTTATCAACCATATCCTCCATATTCATATGATATTATTGCTGATGCATTAGGAAAATATCTAAATATATTCTTATTAAATTTTGAAAAAATAAAAGTAATTATTCAAAATTTTTCCGTAACTTTTACAGGTGGTAACTATGTTGAAAATTCCTTTTTAGATGCTTCTCTTAATTTAGAAGTATTACATAGAGAATTTTTTAGTGGAAAAAAAGAAGTAAATGACGAATTAATTGAAGCAAAAGAGTTAATAAAAAGTGCATTGAAGCAAATCAGAGGTGAATTAAAGGAAAAAATTCTATCCAATTTAAATAACTTAGATGACACTACTCTTAGAAAAAAAACACTTGAACTGTTGAGAGATATGCCAGATGATTTACTTAATAAGTTGAATTTAGAAGGATACAATTTTAATAATAGTAAGGGAAAAAAAGATTTTGCAATAATGTGCTCAAATACTAGAAACTTTATTACTCATGGAAGCTCAAATGATCAACTAAAGATTTTCTCTTCAGTTGATCTAATTAAAGTAGCAAAAATTCTTAATATAGTATCAGAATATCATGTTATGAAAATAATCGGTTTAGAAGACAAAGATATTATCGAGGCAATTTCTCATAAAAACTACTACCAAAAAGTTTTAACTAATCTATATGAATTTCAGGACTTAAATTAATTATGTTCTTCCTATCAATAGATAAGAGAAATCATAGTTTTAATCCGTTAAGCAAGGTATTCTAACTTAGTTTAAATAATAGAACTTTAAAGTCGTAATCGACTCCTAATTTCCTTAATCTTTGATATTTACAGCGAAAACAGAGTCATAACTTAAGGTTAATGACTATAATTTTATGAAAAACTAAAATTGTGTAAAGATGAGAATCCAGTGTATTAAGAAGTATGTGGTATAGAACAGGATCTAGTAAAACAGCTATGCAAGGTGGACAACTGGTAATATAATACACCTGATGTGAGCTAGGAGTATGACAAATAAAGCTTCAACATAAAAATCTATACAACAATCAATAATGGTTGTTGTATAGATTTTTTGCTTACTCCTATTTCATATTAAATTGGATAATAATATAAAGACACGCAGAGATATTTTCGTTTAGAACTCAGTGTGTCTCTTGCCTAACAATTTATTAAAGGCACCTTAGCAGTTAAAGAATATTGAGAGTCAAACTTATAGAGACGGACTGTTTTCATTAGTCTCTAATGTACAACCGGCATAGTAGTATTTAACATCCTCTAGATAAAGAAAAATTTGCTTTTTATTTGAATAAGTTGATGTTCTGATTATAGGCATAACCATGATAAGTAGTGCTATTACAGTAATCATAATAATCAATAATGATACAATAAAGAGGAATAAATCTTTCTCATATAGAATTTCATTTTGTTGAGAGAAAAATAGGTTTAAAAGGAAGCCTGCAGGAACCCAAAATAAAAAGAAAAAAACTTTTGATATAAAATTAAAAGAAGTAAGAATAGCATTTTTTTCTTCAATTAAATTTTTTTCAATTTGATTTTGTAGCATTTCTATATCTTCTTTGTGTTTAAATCCTTGTTTTTCTAATAATTGTTTAAAAAGAATAAGTTCATTATGAGGGGTAATCAAATTTCTTTCTAATTTATTAGTTTTATAATATAGAAATGATAAACAAATTATTACTAAAAGAGGAACCCCCCAGCTAAAATTGCCTAATTTCTTGTCAAGGATTATTAATACAAACACTATTATTACTGACAGTTCCATAAGGATAAAAGTAATAGAAACTAATTTATTATTTTTTATAAAATAAGTAAACTTATTTAATGTTAATTTGTTACTTTGAAAAGTTTGTTTAGCAATTTTTTCAACTAAGTAGTAATAATTAATAATACTTAAAACCTCCGTTTAACTTAAGATAATTAATAACTATATAGATGCGATAAGATTAACTGATATGTAAATAAGCAGTATACAATCTGAGTAATAACCATATATTTCTTATTAAAGTAAGTATAATGCGATAATAATTTTATTGGTAATAACGTTGCTTTATTTAATAATTAAATAGGGGATTCAATTTTTTGTGTGACTAAATTGTTCCTTTTTTAAAGGAATGAAATTTTCGTCTATAAAAAAAACGATATATTCAGCGTTTAAAATTCTTTCTTTAAACGCTGAACTTCTACTGGTAGTACTTTTGACATGTTAGACATTGACTGTTGAGTATGGTACTGACGTATATTTTTTCAATAAAATTGTCATATAATGAATTGTTGTATCTATTCTATGATTTTACTCTTTTTTATTTTTACAGATGCAGCTATAGTGGGTATAATTCTGTTGAAATTATTTCTTTGTCTATCTGATGAATAAGGAAAAGAGTTTCTAACTAAGTCTAAAGGTAATTCTTTTCGATAGCAGAAATTAATAGCAATTTGGTAAATATCTTTTGGATATTTGATTCTTGAATATGAAATACGAGGATTGGGATTATTATTCTTTATTTTGTTTTCTTGTACGAAGTTTCTTAACCATCCAATCAAATCTGAATTATCCTTGTTTGAATTACTAAGCGTATTTAATTTGTTTTTTTCAAAATTTGTTTTACTTTCTTCTGAAAAATTATTTGTAGCTCTTGATAGTGAAAATGAAGGAATATTTAAATCAGAACGTTTATATTCCATATGCTCTATTTGAACACCATTAGAAGTGGACTCTCTCATAAAATCAAATATATCATCTAAATATGGTGTTAACTTATAATTACGTTCTTCAAAAAAATGAAGAGTATCGGAGTTTCCCCATATTCGTGAATCAAATATTGTAAGTATTCCATAGTCGTTCCTGCTTCTAATTAGTCTACCTAGGCCCTGCTCCAATTTTTTAAACATCATTGGCCTTATGAAAGTATTAAAAACATCCTTCTCATCACATCCTGAAGATATAAGGTTTATATAGGGATCTGTAGGAACAGGGTAGGGAAGTTTAGTTAGTATTACTTTATCTAATGAGCGCCCTTCAACAGAAAATCCAGAAAAAAAACTACCAGATCCCACTAGAATACTACTTTCGTCTTTCTTAAATTTATCGCTAATGAGTGAGACACTACTTTCTCCCTGGGTGTAGACCATATTGTTGTTTATTGGATTTTTTTTGAGATTATTAGATATAGTCGCTACATGTTCATTAGATGTGCATAAAATAAGAGCCCCACCAGATGATAAATTAAGTAGTTCAGGTAGACAGTCTTCTAGTTCCGCTAAATGGTTTTTAGCGTCTTTGCTGGGATGTGGAAAAATTTTTGGTACATATACGAGTGTCTGCTTTTTTAAATTAAAAGCACTAGAGTACTTTTTATATATATATTGATTCTCGTTTAAACCCCAATTAATTTTGAACTCATTCGTATGCTCTCCAGAGGTCAAGGTACCAGACATAAATATAATTTTATTAAATTGTGATACGTTTGTTATGAATTTTTTAAATTCCTTATTGAAATGATTTGATACATAATGTAGTTCAATATTACCATCAAACTGTAACCAGGAAGTATTTTTTTCGTTATCAATAAAAGCTATTAAATGATTTAAAATGATTTCTAATTCATCATGAGTATTTGAAGAATTAGAAAATCGTTTAGACATAATCATTTGAGCTATATTTGATTCAATAATACTTTTAATAGATTTTACGATTTCCAAAATATCATCAGATACTTGGTATCTCATACTACTTTCAAAATTTGAATTGACATATTTTATCTTTTCATTTTTTAACTTATTTACAAGCGCATTATATTTAGTAGAGTCTCTTTTTAATTTTATTTTTTTAAGTTTGCTATACGTAAGAGATTGTTCAAGTCGTCCTAAAAAATTTTCTTTTAAACTATGAGCTTCATCAAAAACTATTATACCAGGATTGCTAGGTATAATTTCTTTATATCCATATTTAAGATTGAGATACGTTTGTATTTGCTGATCATGATTTGTAATAGTTAATTTGTTTCTATTGTCTTTATACTTATATCTGTGTTCATGACTAGGACAACTTCCAAAGCACTTTCCACTTAAGTTACTCATTAATAAATATTTTTTTATTTTATATCTATTAAACCCTGGGTACATTTTTTCTAATTCTGAAACATATCCGTATAAACAATTATCAAAGTAATTATTTAACTGTTCTATTTCAGATTCTAAAAATTTATCCCTATAATTTAGATAAGCTGCTCTACAAATATAATTTGATTTTCCTAGAGCGAGTATTTTTTCATTAGGTTTTATTAGTTCTAACTTTTCAAGAGTAACTGAATCTGAATCAAATATTTGATTTTGAAGGTTTATTGTGGAAGTAGCATAGGTTATGGAATTTTGTTGATTTGTTGAGTATAATATTGAAGGGACTAAAGTTCCTAGAGATTTCCCAGTGCCTACGGGAGCTTCTAAAAACAATATGTTTTTAGAAGAATTATATAAGAATTCGGTAATATCAAGACTCATTTGTACTTGAGATGATCTTATAGATGTTTTCTTATTAAAAAGCAAAGGTATTTTATCTTCAAATATAGCTAGATTTTTCTCGATTTCTTTATTCAAGTAACCATCCTTACTATTAAGTTATATAAATATTATAACACAATATATAGCGTGTCGTTTGATTTTGTTGCACATCATATAGATGCTTTAACGTGATTAGTTTAAATGAATCACTATAACTTGAATACCAATCTTAATAAAAAATAATAAATAAAGGAACTATATAAGGTTATTGAAAGAGATGTGAAATACTTTTATGTGTCCTCAGAGATCAATAATGTCAGTTACCTACTTTAATTTGTCGGTTAGATGTTATTAAATAAATACTAATAGTTGAAATTATAAAAAAGAATACAGTCGTTTTCGCCTTGTCTCCTAGATGACTTGGTTTATGAATCAGCGTGTAACGAGTATACTAACTGACAACCTCCTACGGTTTTTCCTATAGATTAAAAATATCATCGTTTACCTTACGGGTAGAATTTAGTTTGATTATTTCTTATGTGATAAAAGCAAAAAAAGACGGAAAATTAACTCCGTCTTTTTTTTATGTTCAGCTAAATATTATTATCTATATGCTTTGTATACTATTGAAAACATTTTCTAAATTAGTTAGGTTGCCATCCTTCCAAGCATATAATGATTGAAGGTAAAATGTTTCATTTTCGAAATCAACATGATTTAAAACTTCAATCATTGAATCAATGATTGAAACGGTTTTTTGTATTTCTACTTTATTGGTATTTTCTTGTGTTGTATTCAATGTAGTGGCTAATCCGTAGAAAGCTTCAATGTAATCTTCCTCATAAAGAAACCCTGCGCTATCTGGAACTGATGAATATGGGCTTACAGAAGCTTCCGACAACGCTGTAACAATTCTAAGGTCTTCCGGTTTTTCGTTGGCTTGTGCATTGTTTTTTTCAGATGTTCTAGTAAACCCAAATAAACCCCCAACAATTAAAAGTACAACTCCTAGTGAAATCATTATCTTTTTAGTCATAACCCTAACCCCTTTCCATTTCTATAGTAAATACTTATGGTATAACTATACGAAGAGTTTTGGTAATTTGCAAGTGTTCTATATAATTCTATTAAAATTGATAAATTAATTTGCACTCATATATTATGTAAAAGATGTGAATTTTCGATTGAAATCTAATTCTTTAGTTGATAAATCTTCTCTGCTACTACTTCTTTTAATTTTAAAAACATAAGAAATCTTATGTTTTCATATCAATAACTTTTGCGCTTGACATTACCAGATTTTTTAATTGATAATATTATGAGAAAACAAAAAAATACGCAATCCTCGAAAGGATTGCGTATTTTTTTATGATATTAACGACTGATTACATCCGAAGTATAAACTTCTCCATTAGTTGCTCGTACTTGGATATGGTATTCTCCAGAACCAACATCTGTAAACGTTCTTGATGATGGACTGGTCACGGAAGTATATCCTGTTCTCGATCCACGGTCCATCCAACCGCCACGAGTAGCACCAGAATAATCTCTCTTTTGTAAGTACATTGTCCAGTTTAGTGTTTCTGGTAAGTGGAAGTGCAACTCACGTAAAGTAAAATCTCCAATCACATTATTTCCAGAACTTGTAATACAAAGTTTTTGTGCACCGTAATAAAATTCGTTACAAGGCATATTTATTTTCCTCCTTTCTATAGTTATTCCGGTATTTACCGGTTATACATATTAATTAAGCTATGGGTTGTTTTGACAACTATTAAAAATAAAAATTATTGAAATAAAATAGTTTAATTTAAAAATAATCAGGAAAAATGAGTCATCACACGATTATCTTCATTTTTAAAATGTACCTAACTAATAATCTTATTTGGTAGCTTTCAGCATGTCTGTAATTTTTCTCGATGAAGAACTGAGAAAAAAGCTCAATCGTTATCCAAATTAGAACTATTTATTTAGAAGTATATTAATTACCATAGATAAGGACGTGGTCAATGGAATTTAAGGAGGTAAATTCCAGTTGTTTACCTACTTAACTTCTTTATTAATTTTTTTAGAAATTTACTTTTTCTTGTCAGTATATTGTTTAGTTTAATTATATAAGTATGAAGGGTACTGAGTAATACTAATTGATTTAAAATAGATGAGGAAAACTATAAAAGAAGAATAACAATAGAATAGAAGATAAAGATAATTAGCAAACAATTGAAATATTTATCAAGTAGAGGGGCTGCAAAATGGAATTTACAATAATAGTAGCAATGATTACTGGATTATCTCAATTTATAAAAAAATATATACCAAGTAAGTTTATACCGGTAGTAACAATAATATTAGGAATATTAGCTGGAATATTTTATTTAGATGAAACTTTAAAGATGCGTCTTTTTTTAGGAACAGCGTTGGGATTATCTGCTATGGGAATGTTTGATATTACTAAAGTTACAACAAAGAAATAGCTTTTGTTTACTTGTTTACAAATTATCTTTTTCGTAGTATAATAGAATAAAGAAATAATGCTCATTAGATTAATATAAAGGAGAAAAATAATTATGGTAAAAAGACCTTTTGCGATACGTGTAGAAGAAAATGTAAGTACCAGATATAAAGCCTTAGCTTCAGTTTTAAATATAGATAGTGCACATTTATTAGAAAAGCTTATAAATGATCAAGAAAAAATATTAAGCAATGAGGAAAAAGAAGCTTATATTGCATTATTAAAAGTTTGGAAAAAAAGTAATTAAAAAGATATATGTACTAGTAGATAGAGAAACCAGCCCTGTTAGAGGTCTAGTTTCTTTTTTTGTTTACAAGTTTACAAGTTTTTGTTATGATGTATTTATAAAAATAAACAGATAGTAATTTTTATATTTTTTTAGTTTTTTCGTAAACAAGTTTACTTGTTTTTTTGAAAGGAGAGTTTAAATGTTCATAATTGAAAGGCAGTACATTACTGGATTGTTTAAAAGAGAATTAAAAGATACAAATCTAATAATCGTGCATGAATCTGGAAATGAAAATAATACTAGTCTTGATTCTTTAGAAAACGAAGTGAACCATATGTCAACTAATCATACAGCAGCTTTTACAAGCCATTGGGTAGGAAGTGGAGGTAGAATCATTCAAATTGCGCCAACTGGACTAGAACAATGGGGAGCTGGTAAACCAGCTAATTTCTATGCGTATGCCCAAGTAGAATTAGCAAGAACGAAAGACTTAGAGATTTTTAAAAAAGATTATAAAGCTTATATTTGGCTTATAAGGCAATTAGCAGATGAATCTAATATACCCAAAATTCTTAATAAGGGTTTTAAAGTAACAGACAAAGGAGTAAAAACCCATAGCTGGGTTACTCATAATTTAGGTGGTACAACTCATTTAGACCCCGATAGTTACTTAAATAGTTGGGGGATTTCAATTAACCAGTTTAAAAAAGATATAGAGGAAGGTATAAATACTCCTAATGAAACTTTGCATACTGTGACTAAAGGCGAAACACTATGGTCTATCTCTAATCAATATAAAATTCCTGTAACAGAAATAAAATCAATTAATAACCTAAAAGCTGATCTTATTTATCCTGGAGACAAATTGATAATAAATAAAGAATTTAAAGATAATGAAAAAAGCAAAAGTCAAACTAAGATAGATAATAAATTGAGTTTACCTCAATCTGTTCAAACTTGGAGAGTTTATAATATCAAAGGACCTTACATTAGAGGAAAAGAGATTGGTATTTTATCTCCGGCTAAATTTGGAGGTTTAGAATATGAAATTTTAGGCACATTATCTCCGGATGTATACAAAATTAAAACCAAAGATTTTGGAGAAGTAGCTATATACGCGGGAAGTGATACTAATGCTAGAATTAAATAAAAGAAGTAACGAGGATAATACTATTTTTGATACACCTTTTATGACGGCGAAGGGAGTGGCTAGTTTTCTTGCCAATTACCATTACTTTCATACGGCTGCGTTAGATAAGGGAGATATGGATGCCGTAATACTTATGTCAGATTTCAATGAAATTTTTTCTAAAGTAATAATAACAACAAAACAATATGAAGCCCTTTATTTGGTTTTTTATAAAGGACTTAATCAAAGAGAAGCGAGTGAAGAAATGAATTGTTCTAAGCAAGCTGTACAACAGTTAATTCATTCTAGTACAACTAAAATTTCTGAGTCTTATAAAATACAAATGAAGAATATAAGAAAGGAAGATACAATATGAACTTACTAATTGAAAATAAAAGAGCCATTAATATAAGTTATGTTATTACTTCTCCAGACCAATTAGATAATGAAATTACTAAAATTTTGAAGATGGAAAAAAAATCAGGAGAAATTTTGACTATTAAAGAGAGAATTTTCGTTATTAATTGGTTGATGGATACGTATATTATAAAATTTGGAGAAGTTCCTAAAGGTAATCAAATTCAACGGCTAGCTAATTGGTTACTGTTAGAAAACTTAAAGAATACACATCCAGACAAAGTAACTAGAGAGGAGTATCCTATTATGACGAAGAGACAGCTTAGGGCGCGTTACCGTCGTGAGATGGCAAATGAAAATATTCCCGATACTTACACAACTTTAAGTTATTTAAGTAGTAAAAAAAATTCCATTGCAAAATAAAATATCAAACTATTTAAAAATGCCATTAGCTCATATCATATAAGCTAATGGCATTTTTGTTTGTAGAATAATTTAAACCATAATATATAACCAACCTACAGATATTTTAACTAAAAAATTTGAAGTTTTTTTATAACTTTACTTAATTAGTCTGATGAAGTCCATTAATACAGAGTAGTCAGTAATTTTAAAATACTAAAAAAAGAAATCCGCTTTATAAAGCGGATTTCCATCGAACTTCACACTCGGTTTTTGCTTTAGAATAGAGTACCTCGCCATATTTATTGACGGAATCCATATCCTGTTTTTCATATAGTATCCCAATATACTCAGATATTTCTTCTTCAAGGGACCACAGAGTGAAATCAGCGCTGAATTTATCAATAAGACCTGATATATATAATTTGGTTACGGTTTCTTTTGCTAATAAGACAGCATAAAGCTCACTAATGATTTGAGAATTTGTAGAGCAAAAAGCTGGGTCGATATTTTCCATAAGATTAAACTCCTTTCACTACTCGTACGAACGTTTGTTCTTGTTTAAATCATAACAGGCTGTCGAAAACAAGTCAACAAGTTATCCTTTTATTTACAATCTATTTTAATTAATTAAATAGATTGTAAATAAAACTTGTCAACAGTACCCTCAGCCTAATTAATAGATGACGGATGATAAACGTCAATTAATACTAGAAGAACAGGAACTAAAGAATTTAGAAATAGAATTAATAAAAAATAGGAGGAATTAGTAATGGCAGATGAAGCGGTTAAGGCAGCACAAGTATGGGTAAATAAGACCTATTCAGGTAGATCTGGTTATACTACAGTAAATGAGGATGGAATTACTGGATGGTCAACGATGTATGCTCTAACAAAAGCATTACAATTAGAATTAGGAATTACTGCTACATCCAATAATTTTGGATCTGGGACATTATCAGAACTAGAACGCCAATACAATACTATTAGTATGGGAGTGAATGATAAGAACACTAATATTGTTAAGATTATTCAAAGTGCATTATTTTCTAAGGGATATAGTCCGGGGTCTATTAGCGGGACTTTTGGACCAGAGACTGAATCTGCAATTTCAAAAATGAAAGGTAATATGGGATTATCAGAAGATGGAAAAGTAACACCAAAAGTTTTTAAGGCACTTTTAACAATGGATGCATATGTTACATTAGAAAACTATGGTGGTACTGAAAAAATTAGAACAATTCAACAATGGTTAAACAAACGATATATTAATCGGAAAAACTTTTATATTCAACCAGCTGATGGAGTGTACTCTAGAGGAACGCAACAAGCTTTAATTTATGCTATTCAATATGAAGAAGGTTTATCGGATAGTGTAGCAAATGGTAATTTTGGACCTACAACAAAAAATAATTTGCCAACTTTACAGGTAGGCAGTCAAGATGGGACGACTCAGTTTGTTCACTTGTTACAAGCAGCGTTAATTTTCAACAATTTTGAAGTTGATTTTGATGGTATTTTTGGAAATGGTACTAAAGAAAAAGTTAGTGCGTTTCAAACTTTCTCTGGTCTTATGGGTGATGGAATTGTTGGTGCACAATCGTGGTCTTCTCTTCTTGTTAGTACTGGTGACCCAAATAGAAAGGGAACAGCATTAGATTGTGTTACAGAAATCACTCCGGCTAGAGCACAAACACTTGTTAATGCAGGATATGAAACAGTTGGCCGTTATTTAACAAATGTTAAGGGAACACTATTGAATAAAAAAATTCAATCTGGAGAACTTGCAACAATTTTTAACGCAGGATTAACAGTATTTCCTATTTATCAAACGTATGGAGGATCTGCAACCTATTTTAATGCTACACAAGGTAGTGAAGATGCTAAGATGGCTTACACAGCAGCAAAAAGTTATGGATTTGAAGAGGGAACTATTATCTATTTTGCTGTAGATTATGATTCAACTGATGATGAAATTAGTAGTAAAATATTACCCCATTTTCAAGCGATTTATTCGACTATGCAAACACTTGGTTCTTATAAAATTGGTATTTATGGCACGCGTAATGCTTGCTCTAGGGTATCTAAGGCAGGGTATGCTGTAACTAGTTTTGTTAGTGACATGTCAACAGGATTTAGTGGTAATTTAGGTTTTGCATTGCCAGAAAATTGGGCATTTGATCAAATTTCGACTATTAGTCTAGGTAGTGGAGAAGGTAAAATTGAAATTGATAATAACATTAAATCAGGCAGAGATAACGGAGTTAATAAGGTTATAAAAACAGATGAATCTATAATCGAACAAGAGTTGAGAACTGTAGCTGCAGGTATCTTCCCATTTAGCGAAATTTCCAATTATCGTGTAGAAATGGATAGTGAACCCCACATTATAGTTAATGATCGATACTATAAATTAGAATATAAAGCTTCATTAGATACTGATATTGGGGAAAGTAATTCATTAAATAGTATTGTTATATCAGAAGGAAAACCTAAAATAACTACATCATTGTTAACTACATTAACATCGGGAGAATCTATTGCCAGCGAATTAGAATTAGATATTGATACAAATAAATTAATTTATAGTTTTGCTTCAAATATTAACAATGGTTTTATATCAACGTATATAACTTTATCCTCAGATTTAGAAGTAGAATATAACTACGAAATTTCAAAAGCTGTAACTTTGACAAGCGGGCTAGTCACTACTCCAAAAATAATATTCACCTTAACTTTAAGAAATCCCGATGATCCTATTAATCCAAATGTTGTTCCTGTAGAGGTAGTAGAACCATATTTAGTTCGACAAGATGCAACATTCGGTAACGTTGTTACTAGTGTAGGTGTAGTGCTTATTTTAGCTTCTATGCTGTTTACTATAGCAAGCACAGGTGGTACGTCAACTCCAATTGTTATTAGTACTGGTGGAGTAGTTATATCGAGATTATTGAGTAATTAATTTTAAATAAACATATAATAAAAATTACGTTTTTAATTTATTTATAAAGTAATATCCACACCTTTATTTTAGAATACTTATAAAATAAAGATGTGGATATATGAGAGGAGCTAGGAATTTATCCTAGCTCCTTTAAATTTTATAATTAAAAAGAAATCAATATACTATTATACATATTGATTTAAAACAAGTAATTCTTTTGATAATTAATTAAACTAAGAGTATTGAAAAAGAACACTCATTAAAATAAGGAATATTTTCAGATAAAATTATTTATTTTTTTAAATGTATTCTATCAGGATTTAAATATTTTGATATTAATTCCTTGAACCGATAAATATCTTCTTTAGAATTAAAGTAGCACTTAGGTAAAGAAAATGCTAGAGATTCAGAAAAATAAACAATAAAATCATGTCTGATTTCTCGAACTGAGTAAATATGTTCCCAGTCACGATGACTATGCTCATTCGAAGCAATTAAATTAAGTCCTAAATCATTTGCTTCAACAGTAAGTTCTTCTCTTAAACCATAGTTACTTCTAAATTCTTTTTTTGCTTTATAAATTACAGCAAAATAAGAGAGTGGAACAACAATTAAAAGGACACATAATGCAGAAATAATAAAATTCGTTAGCAACGAAAGATCCGTTAAAGTAAATAAATAGATCATTAATATTAAAAAACCGCTAATTAAAATTTTTATAGCATATTTTATTCTCATATATAAGAAAATACGAGAATAATCTTTTTCTGTTAAAGAAAATTTAATTAGAACATCATTATTTTTATTCATACATACCTCCTGTTTAAAAAACTATTGTGAAATATAGTTTCCTGTAATTACAATATTACTATATTTGATTGAGTTAATACTAAGTTAAATCGGGTTTTTGTTGACCATGTACATTATATTATGTTTATAAAGTTATATTGTATATTTGTGTAGAGGAATGCATATTGGTTTATGGATAAAATAAATGTAATAGTCTGTGGTGCATTGCTCTCTTCAATTCCAAGTGATGTTCTACAAAAATAGTTACTTTTGGTAATATTTTTGGTTCAATTCTCCCTATTTAGCATTCAATTTTTTAACGTTTTTTGACAGGGATGATTAATATAGTTCACACATTAAAATGATCTTCAATATAACTTCTTAAATAATTTTGATACATCGAACCCCAAATTGGTGTACCCTTGTAATAATATAATTTACTGCGACTTATATCATAAATAATTGGCATTTCAAATAAAGAAAAATGTTTTTTAGGTCTTGAAAGAACAAAGTCTATTGCTGCGTCTGTAACAGTTTCTGATATCAATACATTAAAAGAAACTACTCCATTTTGGAAACCACGTGGTAAACCTCTGTGTTTTTTTGAAGCATATTTTGTACAAATAGATGAATAATTTTCGATAGTATCTATATCAATTTTATCAATATAATGAATAAATGAAAAAATCTTTAGTTTTGTTGCCAACCATTGAATTTTAAATTTTTCTTCGTATGAGACTGTTATTAGAGATTGGTCAATTTTAATTTTTTCCAAATTAGAAAATTGGTTTGAACACCTATTTAAATAGTCATTATTATCCATTTTGCTTCCTCCTATTTTAAAGCTTTTCTAGCCCTATAATACTTAAATTTGCTATATACTAAATTCAAGTACTTTTAAAACCTTTGTTATAAATTATAATATAAACTTTAATCTTAGATTTTGCTATTGGTAAATTATAACATTTAAAAAATAAATCGATAGGTAAGTATTATTTAAAATAATTATCATGATAAAAAATGCCTTCTATTTATTTTTGATTAAGTTGTTTTTATTGCTTTATTTAAAATTTGTTTTGAGTCTCTCAATTGTAACTTTCGATATAATGATCCTTGAGAGATACCAGTGATTCGTATAATGTCTTTAACCGAATAATGTCCTGAATCATATAAGCGTAAAGCATCTTTCACCTTTTGTTTATCCAATATAGGTCTACCAAGTTTCACTCCACGTGCTTTCGCTGATGTTAAACCTTCATTTACTCGTTGTACCGTCAAATCACGTTCCAACTGAGCAATTACAGCCATCATTTGAAACATAGCTTGTCCAGTAGGGGTAGAGGTATCTAAATTCTCTTTTAACGAAATTACTTCTACTCCTAGATTTTTAAGTTCTTCAACCGTTGATAAGATGTCTAGTGTTCTTCTACCTAAACGACTGATTGATTCAATAATAACGATGTCTCCTGATCGAACAGTCATAAATAGTGTATCTAGTCCGGCACGTTTTTTTTGTGTACCTGTAAATTTCTCTTGAATGAGTTTATCATATCCAACTTTTTCTAATGCGTCTAATTGGCGGTAAAGTTCTTGGTTGTCAGTTGATACTCGTGCATAAGCAATCTTCATGATTTCACCTCATTATAAGTTTCTTCTTATTATATATAAGTATATTTGTTGAATTTTTTAATATTGCTTCTTTTTATATTGTATCATTATTTTCATTAAATGTAATGGTATTTGGTAATGATTATGGGAATAGAATTTGGTAATTATGAAAAAGCTGATTTTATAAGGATTTTTGTGTTTTGTTTTAGTATAAAAACCAATTCCCAAAAACACTTGTTTTTGGGAACGGTATTGCGAAAATTTTAATAAAATGGAAGACGTCAAGTTATGATATTATTAATAGAGTAAAATCCAATTTATTCATTATAGATTTAAGGAGATGATTATTATGTTTGGTGTGATAAAAGAAATAATAATTAACCACTACAATAATGGTACTTTGCAAGGCCGCATGGAATCTCTAAATAGACTACTAGAAAAAAATATGGAAGAAACCACTATATCGATATCAGAATATGAACTACTAAAAGAAACAATAGATGATTTAAGTACAAAATAAAAAATATAATAAATTTTTCTATAGGAATACTTAATTAGGTATAGGTTAGGTATGTCGCTTACTACACTAGTAACCTAAAGTAAGAAAAGTTGAATTGGATATAAATAAGTTAATACTGTCATGTAAAGCAGAATAAGAGTCGAGAGCACAAAAAACGAAGTAGTATGAACTACACCGTTTTTTGTGTTCTTTTTTTGCACTACAAGGTTATATTTTTTATTTGGAATTTAGTACTGCAATTTTTCTATATAGGTTTTGAGTACGTGTATGGTCTGGATGCAGTCATTTAAGTCTGACCATTCTGCCGGGTTATGGCTGATGCCATCTTTACTCTTAACAAACAGCATGACTATCGGAATTTGTTCTCCGAGAACCATTGCATCGTGTCCTGCTCCGCTTGGCAAACGATAAGGACGAATGCTGTTTACTTTCATAGCCTCTTCAAGTAGCTCTTGCCGGTCTTCAGAAATTGGCACAGGTGGGCTCTTTAAGGTTTCTTTATACGTAACAGACAATTTGTGTGATACTCCAATTTCTTCTCCAAGCTGAATAATGCGATTGACTAAGGTATCTCTTGATTCTTCATAGATATCTCTACTATCGACATACAAGGTAACTTTCCCAGGGATGACATTAACTCCATTAGGTTCTACATGAAGTTTTCCTACTGTGGCTACAGCGGTATCATTAATTTGCTGTGGAATTTGAGTGAGTTTGACTATAAACTCACTGGCAGCAAGTAAGGCATCTTTCCGGTCATTCATCGGTGTATTCCCTGCATGACCCGCTTCTCCTTGAAAGGTGTATTCCAGCCAGTGAGGTCCGGCAATTCCTGTCACAATTCCACATGGAAGGCCTTCTTTTTCTAAACGTTTTCCTTGCTCGATATGTATTTCAATAAAGGTTTCGATATCATCCAAATCCCGTTTGGCAGTAGAGTAACTTTCTAGACTTAACCCCACATCTTGCAATACTTCTTCAAAACTTTCCCCATTAGTGTCTTTCTTTTTTATCTTCTCGTCTAAGTCGCCTGATCCCATAAAAGCTTCACTTCCATTCAAGCCACCATGGAATCTCGATCCTTCTTCATCAGAAAAAATAACGACTTCAAAAGGTTTTTCTGGTGTGAATTCTGCCTCTCTCCAAGCTTCTGCAACTTCCAAAGCAGATAATACTCCCAATGGACCATCGAAGTGTCCACCATTTGGGACACTGTCGACATGAGAACCACTTAATACGGCAGGTACACCTGGGCGTTTGCCTTCCAGCCGACCAAATACATTGCCTGCTCCATCCTGATGTACAGAAAGTCCGGCTTCTTTCATCCATTTCATGACCAGTTCTTTTGCTTCTTTTTCTTCAAATGAAAAACCAGTACGATAAGAACCATTCTGTTCTGTTAATCCAATTTTTGACAAAGCTCCTAACCGTTCGGCTAATCGCTTACCGGAGACACCATTGTAATCAAGTGAAACGTCATACGTTTCAAGTAAATTTTCTTTTAAATTAAAAATTGTTTTTTGGCTCATAAAAATCCCTCCTACTCATAATTATAACAGACGACTCACTATAAAATAGCTCATCTATAAAGGACACTTTTTCGAGTGTCTAATTTTTGGTTCATACACTAATGATTATTTTCAGGAAATCTTTATTTAGATTAAGTAGAGAACCCCACGAGTTAAGAAACACCAATAGGGCTATCGATATAACAAATAGCAAAAAAAATTTGAAATACATTATATAGGTAAAAATTAATGTAACTTAGGCAACTATATAGATACATACAAATTAAAACGTTCTTAAAATGCTTCTGAGAGACACTTGAAATCAAAAAAAATGAAGAATAAAAGCCTAAAAAGCTTATTCTTCAATTTCTTTGATTTTTTCTTGATCCATATTTTGAAATGCTATCATTCGTTTAGTTTCTTTATCTAAGGTAGATTTAGCAAAAGTTACAAAAGAATCTACGTCTTGAGTTGCTAAAATTTCAACATACTGTGCTTTTGTATCCTTTTCAATAATTAATGGAGGAAATCCTTCCTGTAATAAAGAATAGTTCATCATCATCCGACCAGTTCGGCCATTCCCATCTGAGAATGGATGAATCCGTTCAAACTGAATATGAGTATCCAAAATAGCCATTAATTTAGCTTCCCTATCTTTAGATATACTTAAACGATAATTTAAATTATCAATTAATTGAGAAACGAACAAAGGTGTTTCTGATGGTGAAGATGTTTGAAATTCAGCACCTAAAATCATATTTTCATTCTTTTTAAATTGACCTTTATCGTATTGTAATCGATCTGTTAAATCAGCGTGTATTTCTTTAATAATGGTGGTAGAAAGGGTCTCTTCATTTATTAAATGATTTATCATATGATCAAAAGCTTGCTTGTGGTTCTCAATCTCATAAAATTCTCTAACTGTAGCGCCGGAACTAATGGGTAAAGTACCATTTACAATGATAGAAACGGTAGCAGGTAAAGAAATCGTATTTCCTTCAATTCCTGCTGAATGATGAGCTAATCGTACTAAAATATCTTCAAAGTAGTCGCTAGTTATGGATTTGAAAAATTTATTCACTTGAAGGCCTCCTACATTTAATATCTACACAAAAGTATACTTACGCAAGTTATTCAACAGTGTCTGTGTGAGTATTTTTAAAATTATAAGCTTAAAAAGTCTTTTGTTATCTACGGGTCTTTAAAGTTAACTATACAAAAGTATACTAGTATACTTTTGTATAGTTAACTTATTTTCTCCAAACTTATTTTTTTGAATGCTCGTAAAGATGTTCGTACATTTGATTGTAACCCTCTCTTTGACGGTTAGTTAAGCGTGCGTTTACATAACTTTCAATTAGCATTTGCATCATATCGTTTACAGTTGATTTATCCATTTCTTCTAACTCTTCAATAAAAGGTTTTAATGTGTTTAATCTTAGTAATACATCAGGAGATAATTTAGCTGTTTTTGTAGCTTTAAAAAAGTTTTCGGGTACCTTTTTCTCTTGTACTTTAAATTGTTTTTGAATTTGTGTTTTTTTGATTTCAATTGGAAGATCATTTGGTGAATGGATAGGTGATCTACCAAAGTCATTAGTTCCTTTTATGGATACATTTTTTTCTTGGAGACTACTTTTTTGTCTTTTGATAATTGGTTCAAATGACTTACTCATAAAATACTCCCTTCTCCCATTCTAAGCAGTTAAATATTTTCTAAATACGATTCATGGTCGTTCAATTCATTTAAAACATCTATGAAAATTTGGTGAGCTTTTCCATCCCACATTTCTACTTTTCCATTTGCATTAGTGTTCATGTGAACACCTTCTACATCATATACTTTTAAACGTTCTTGGTAATTTACAATAGTGTCAATAACATTGCTGCCATACATTTCTCTTGCTTGATCTAAAACTCTAGTATCCACTCGTCCACCTTGTCTTAACATCATAGGAATAATTCCAACAACTTGTAAGTGGGCATTATAGTTTTCTGATAAAAATTGCATGTAAGCAATATATGTTTGGGCACCATCTAATGAGAGTTCTTGGGTTTGAAGAACAATAATACAATAATCGGCAGCTATCATAGCATTGTCTGAGTAATCAGATATCGTGGGTGGAACATCTATATAAATACGATCATAACTATTTTTGAAGGGCTCAATTAATTCTTTTAAATAAGAAATTTGAGCTATTTCATTATCTGGGTATTTATCAAAAAGAATCTTTGATAAATTTCTAAATGATGTATTTGCTGGTATCATATCTAAATTATCCATGACATGAACGATTTCATCGGTAAGGTTTCCGTTTCGAAAACCATCAGTAATTGATTTTGATATGTTATCAAGATTTCCAGTTTTAGCAAGCACTCTAGTAGCATTGCCTTGAGGGTCCATATCAATAACTAAGATCCGTTCCTTTAAATATGTAGCTGCTTCATATGCCAGCATAGTTACGGTTTTTGTTTTGCCAACCCCGCCCTTAAAGTTTCCAACAACATAAACTTTTCCGTTCATTTGTTTACCTCCTAATTTATACATAAGTATACTTATGTATAAATTTTAACATTTACAAACATAATATGCAACGGTATACTACTGCAAAAGTTACTTATGTGTAGATGTAACAAAAATGAAATATAAGCATAAGTATACCAGTATACTTATGCTTAAGTTAAAAAGTATACCAGTATACCAGTATACTACGCACAAGTATACTGGTATACCAACGCATAAGTATACTAGTGTACTTGTGCGTTATCCTTATAATTCAGTACGATCACTGACAAAGTAACATTTTCCTATAAATTTTTTTCATTTATATCCAATGAAAACTATACAATAGTATACCAGTATACCGTTGAATAGTTGTTTTCACATGTAAAAATCTCTACACAAACTACGCGTTAGTATACCAGTATACTAACGTTTGTTTCATGCAGTATACTAGTATACTGTTGTATAGTTTGTTAATGGAAAAAAGCATTTACATCACAATTCAAGTGCGTTAGGCTCGATACAACACTAAAATTAAATAAAAAAAAGCCCCACGAATTGGCGTTCGTAGGACAACAAATTATTCTGATTTATGTATTGTCATTATACCAAGCACCTGGACAAATGGCAATTGGCTTTTTTACCAACACAGGAGCCAAGCTGTGTGCGTGACAGCATTTAAGTAGACAGGTTAAGCATACGCCGCTGCAATAAGGAATGCTAGGAACAATCAAATAGGGTCGCTATATCCTCTATTGTTCTGAATGGTGACCACGACCGATTTGAACTGGTGGGGGCGGTAATCCAGGTCTGATTTAGACTGGTAGCTTAAAACAATACTCTTAGGGTGGATTTTAAGAGTGTTTTAAGCGTGTTGAGACAACAACACCGACGATATAGCATGTGAAGCAGGCTCCGACTCGATCCGAGGCTAGAACATACATAATAGACACATTCGTACTCTAGTTCAGCTTAAATCTATTTTAGGCTTTGCTAGGGTACAACTATGCTCATCTCACCACTTTCTCTCACCTCGGCTAGCAAATGAGAAACCGTAGGTCAACCCTTTATTTACTATATAACTTAAATAAAAGGAACGATATCTTATGGAGGTCGCGAATAAATGAGTAATAAAATAATGTATGGAAATTGAGTTTGATTATAGCTTAGATAACTATTAAGACTGTTTAAAATAGATTACTGAGAAACAAAAAATACAAAGAAACATAATTGGTTAATAAAAAAGCTTTATGGAAAACTGAACTATTATAGTTAGTAAGGAGGGTAGTATGAATATACATATTATTCAACATGTTTCATTTGAAAAACCTGGTCGAATTATGGACTGGATACAAGAGAATAATCATACAGTCGAAATGATTAAAGTATTTAACAGAGAGCCTTTTCCGAAAGCGGAAGAAGTGTCTTTTTTAATTGTTTTAGGTGGACCGATGAGTGCGAATGATACAGAACATTGGATACAAAATGAACGACATTTGATAAAAGAAGTCGTCGATAGTGGGAAACCGATGATAGGAATTTGTTTAGGTGCACAACAATTAGCTAAAGCTTATGGAAGCGACATTATTTCTACTCCTAAAGAAGTTGGTTGGCACTCGGTGACCTCTTTAACGCAAATCTTTCATCCGAGTAAAGAATATACTGTCCTTCATTGGCATGGTGAAGGATTTACAAAACCTTGCAATGCTACGCTTTTATATTCTACTGAAAAGTGGGAAAACCAAGGGTTTCGCCTGTTCAATGCGATAGGATTACAATTTCATTTTGAAGCGACCAAAGAAACTGTGAAAGAGATTATAGAAGCTGATTCACAGTTTCTTAGTCAGTCAGTTTTCTCTGTGACAAAAGGAGAAACAATAGATTTTCCCGTCCCTGATGAGAATAAAGACATTCTATTTTCGATCCTAAATACATTGGAACGTGAAGTGAAATAAGTACATTGTATTTATTTCATGGATTGGGCTTGAAATAAAAGAATGGAGGAAGACAAAGGATGATCTTAAAAGAGGTTGTAACAAACTATTTATTTAACGATGAAATAATACAGACTATCGCTAACTACTGGAAGAAACACTATTACCAAGAGGAAGAGGTTACTGTTGGTAATATCGAAAAAAAGTTAGTTCAGTTGAGAGAAGAATTGGATAGAGCAGACACAACGGATGCTGTTTCTAGGGGTGGATATACTTTTACCGCTAAATGGATTGAAGATGCTTTTACAGACGAAATAGTGATGGATATTTTTTGTACCTTTAATGAAGATGGAAAGCACTACTCAGTTGATTATCTTTCTTTTAAAGAGATGCTCCATTATAACGTTATATTTCCATTGGATATACCTAAAATCGATTTTTTAAGCGAATTACTATGGGAGATTACTTTCGAGGGGTTTACTGAGGAAAGTAAGACTGAAAGTCGCAGGGAGTTAGAAAATAGAATTCAAGAATCTGATGAAGTTCAAAAATCAATGGCTGATGTTAAAGCGTTCATTGTCTTTTTTAAAGAAGAATGTTCAACTGATAAACGCATATCAATAATTGACCACTTCCAACCACTGACGGATTCTGTTATTGAAGACTGGTCAGACATTTTTGATGAAACCGAGGATGAATCAAGTGAAGTATCTTTTTGGTCAAATGTAGCTGTGCAAAAGCAAGATGAACAGCTATTAGAAGAATTTCTTCAAGTTTTCAAAGAGGAATATGACTCTTTTGTTGATCAGAAGTCACAAAAGAAATTATAAGATACAAATGCATATAGATTAGTTTAAAAATTTCAGCGGTGATTTTTCGATCAATTTTTGTTCTAAGTGATGAATAGGATTACCAATAATTTTAGCTGTAGAATCTATACTTTTAATATTTTGAAGCAGAATTGTACCATTTAGAACATTAAAAGAATTACAATCCCATCATTGGTTAGAAGCATATAGCGACAGATAAATTTATTATTGATACATGAAATTGGTATTTAATATAGAATAAAATCATAAAGGAGGGAAAAAAATTGGATAATATAAAATTAAATAATGATAAGACACACACCATGGCATTTTTATCGTATTCTTTAGCTGCCGTGTTTGGATGTACTGGATTATATAAATTATGGGTGTATACACCCATGGAAGAAGATATATATGGTGATATGATAGGTGGAGCAAATGCTATTGTAGGAGGAGATGCATATAACTACATAATCAATGGTACACATGCAGTTGCGTATATTTTATTAGCTCTTATATTTGTAATTGTTGGATCGGTTATTGTGCTTAACAATAATTCAAAAACATCTTATTAATACATGAAATCGTTGTATCAAAAGAAGCTCTCTCAGTACTCCTAATTCGAGTGTTGAGAGAGCTTCTTTTGATTTTAGAACAACAAAATTTCGTCGTATAATTTAATTTTTCACCAGTTCTTTAGTTGTTTTGTCAATGAATGTGAGTTCTAAGTTTAAACCATCTGCAATTTTTGTAATGGTCTTTAGAGAAGGAGCGTAAGAAAAGTTTTCTACACGAGCTATTTGAGCCTGAGAGACATGTACTTTTTCAGCTAATTCTTTTTGAGTTATATTCTTTTCTCTACGGAGACTGGCTAATAAAGCAGTCAACTCAATAAGATTTTTGTCTTCTTGAGAGATACTACTAATGTCTTTTTTTACATTTGTCCATTTCATGCTAATCATCCTTTCTTGCGTTCTAACCAATCAGCTAATTCACGTTTAGCTTGTTCAATTTCTCTTTTAGTTTTTTTTTGGGATTTTTTTCTAAACTGGTGTAATAAAATTAAGGGATTAACTTCTAAGGTTGCAAAAAACACGCGATTAGATATTGGGCGTAATTTCCAAATTTTACCCTCAATCTGTTTAACAACAAGAGGCTCCCCTATAAAAGTTCTGTCATACTCCAGACGTTCCATTTGATAATAGAGCTTTTTTATGGTGGATTTATTTTCTTTAGTCGGGTTACTATCTAGTTCTTTGATCCAATCTACTATTTGGCTTTGGCCTTTCTTATCTTCATAGAACTCTATTTCGTATTTTTTCATAGAAACTCCTATCAATCTCTGTATATCTCTATAATATATCAAAAATGATATATTATAGAGTTCGATAATTGCTTTTCAATACATGAAATTGCTTAGAATAGTGTATCTATAACCTTATCAGATCAAAGTTGTTTTTTTAAAATAATTATACAAAAGACCTATAACCGGAGGGTTATTTGTTTCCCAGTACCAAAGGTGGACATGTAGAAGTCAATACGGTCTATCAGATGTTTCAAATGGTCGCTAAGCTATTGGGAAGAGACGATATTGGCACGCAACCGCTGCGTAAGACGTTTGGTTACCACTTTACAAAAAGACCAAAGACGTGGCTACGTTTTTGGTCTTAGCAGCGAGAAAATCGCGAAGCGCTATATTGGGATTAATGAAGATGAAATTAGTGAGACATTATTAAATTTCCGTTTGGGATTTTAATTCATACCATTGTATTTTTTTTCTGATAAATTAGGACAGTCAAACTTTATTAGAAGAGGTTAGAACCCCACATACTAACAGAAGAAGCTCCTCTGTAATTCGCAACTTCTTTGCCAACAATCGCGTTTAAATCAGTTAATGTCTGAGGAGATTTAAATTCGTTAGCCATTAAGTAAGAGTTGATTTTTCTACTTAACTTTACACAAACAAGTCTATAATCATCACCATCAGAAATCTTTTTAGCATAGTCAAATAATGATTGAGAAAATTCACTGTCTTTTTTTATTTCTGGATCTGAATAGGCTTTGCTAATGGCATCTATAATTTTTCCTTCATTATTATTCATAAATTAGTTCCTTTCTAGTTTTAAGACCATGGACCACTTTGAACCCAACCATTAACTATGATTTTGCCAATTTCACTCTGTGCTTTATTCCAGTCTACCCAACATTTGGTTTTATTACAATAAACACCATTTGGATAAGCCGTTGCAGCTTCTACATTTATAGAACTGAATAACAATCCTAGTCCACTTACCAAAATAAAAACTGTTGCAAACTTAATTAATTTTTTTTCATAACGAACCCCCTATGTATTTTTTTAGGTATTATATAAACAAAATTATTTTAACTATTTTTCCCCAAACGGATAAAGTTAATTTCATCTTCTATAAGCATAGCTATCTATGTTTATAGGGTCTTTTTGAAACGAACGAGATGATTAGACAATCAACACTTATAAACGACATAGAAAAAGCAACCAAATCCATGCCTACTAACTGTCGATTTTGGGTGATTATTATCAGACATTTGATTATTTTTAATCATGTTTTTTTAGTTCTAAAAGTATCGGAATTGTATTTAATAATATTGATATAATCGTTAAAACCCATAGGACTGTTGTCATAGTAGGTACTACATCTAATAAAGCAGCCCAATCTTTTACCTTTACCCAATCGGATATTATGCTGTGCTCTGCAACAAGCGTCAGTGCTGTGAATGACAATCCCATTGACATTGCTACTTTATAATCTTTGCCTACTTTATATAAATAAAGATTTAAAACAGTTGCTACTATAGCAATAATTCCTAATACTAGAAACATAATTATTCCTCCAATTTTTTTAAATTGTGTTCAGTGTTATAAGTATCTTATTCTAAGTATTATGACTTATCAATACATGGAATTGCATATAATCGTGTATCGAAAAGGAAAGGGTCACAAAACTCACATAAAACATATGTGAGTTTTGTGACCCTTTTTATTGTGTTTATCTACTACTAGTCTTATTTAATTACATATCAGATTAAACTTTTTGTAGGTGTTATTTTAGGAATCGTGACAAAGTTAAACGACTACTTCCATTTTTAGTTTTCCGCCTACAGATTCCACGATGTCACTTAATGTTTGTACACTAATGTTTTGTGACCCTTTTTCTACTCGAGAAATATAAGATTGTTTTTTTCCAGTTAGAGTAGCTAATTCAGATTGAGTTAGATGTTTTTCTTCTCTAATTCTTAAAAGAATGTTTGCAGCTTGATAGCTAGCTTCAGTTTCTTTCCACGCTTCAGCAAACTCTGGTGTTTCCATTTGGGTGTCGAAGTAACTTTTTAGTTTATTTTCCATCATTTTCACCCTTTCTTTCTAGATAGTCTTTACGATACTCTTTGGATTTAGTAATTTCTCTTGAAGGAGTTTTTTGTGTTTTTTTCGTGAAACCATGTGTGATAATATATTTATTATGACTAAAATGAAAATATAAACACCTAAAAATGTTGCTTGAGAATTTTACTCGAAGTTCGTAAATGCCATCATCTAAGTGATCGATATATCCTGGTGGAGAATGGACTCCAAAATCTTCCACAATAGTTATTGCTCTTAATACTTTAGCTCTAGATTTTACATCTAAACTATCTAAATACTCCAAAAAGGGAGCTTCACCGTTTTCTTTTCATAGACATCGAAATTATATTTTTTCATACTTTTAGTATAACTTATAAGTGATAATGTGTAAACAATCTTATTTAGGAAATCGAATACTAGGTACTATTGATTTTATGAGAATACATAAAATTGTTTGAAAACGTGTATTGATAAAACTACAGTTTCATTTAAAAATTTATAACTGAAGTACTTTTTTATTTGATTTTTAGTGTATGTAAACCAGTGGTTGCTAACTGTAAACGAATAGGTGCGTTACTTTTTAAGCGGAAATTGAGAGAATATAGTTATTAAGTTAAGGAGGATAGTAATGATTTAAACTTGTGTTTAAGAGTTAGACATCCAATTTCATGTTATGAATACATGAGATTCTATAAAATCATATATTGAAGAAAATAGGTAGCTGCTAAAAACAAGCGAGCGACTCTCTTAAAATTAGATCTGTAAAAGATTTTTTATTTCAATTTCAGAGATACTTTTTTTAGCGGTTAAAAATACTTTTTTCTTCTCTTTTACCAATGGTAACAATCTCAATAATTTCTATCTGATTATCTGTTGGTGGTTTAAAGATGAGACAAATGCCTAATTTTTGGTTCTTTAACAAAAAATTAGGACTTAAAATATCAATCTGCAATCGCTTAAAGTGATTGCTATTCGAAGATAATAGCTGTACTAACAATTGGGAATTTAAAAATACTAGACTTTTAATAGTGCTTAATTAAAATCTATTTTTCACTAATCAAAATAAAAATACATAAATTCGAAAATGTCGCTAGTTTAAAAGTCTTTAAAAAATTTTAACTAGAAGAACTAATCAATAAAAAGGAACTCAAAAAGAGGAGAATTGATATGTGCGGATTTGTTGGGTATATTTCCAATGTGGAAAATGCAATACAAAAAACAATAGAGAACAATATTAATGAGATGAATAAAATGATTGTACATAGAGGACCAGATGAAGAAGGGTATTATAAAGATAATACGATTGCTTTAGGTTTTAGAAGATTAAGTATTATCGATATTGAAAAAGGGCACCAACCATTATCTTATGAAAATGAACGGTATTGGATTATTTTTAATGGGGAAATTTATAATTATATAGAGTTAAGAAAAAACTAAGTGGTCAAGGGTATTTATTTAAAACGGATAGTGATACCGAAGTTATCATTGCAGCTTATTCAGCCTATAAAGAAGAAGTAGTGGATAAATTAAGAGGAATGTTTGCATTTGTGATTTGGGACAAAGTAGAAAAAACATTCTTTGGAGCTCGTGATCATTTTGGGATTAAACCTTTTTATTATGCAGTAGAAGAACAAGGCCTATATGTGGCTTCTGAAAAGAAAGCTATTCTAAAAGTGGTTCAAGACCGACAATTAGATCAAATTGCTTTACAAAATTATTTAACTTTTCAATATGTTCCAGGATCAGAAACGATGCACCAATCAATTAAGGAACTACTTCCTGGTCATTTTATGACAAAGAAATTAAATGAGACAGTAAAAATTACGAGATATTGGCAGGCTGATTTTTCACCCATTAACAAATCAGAAGATTTTTTTACAAAAGAAATTCGAACAAGCTTATGGGATTCCGTTGAAAAACATATGAGGTCAGACGTTACAGTTGGTTCCTTCTTATCAGGAGGAATTGATTCGTCAATCATTGTAGCAATGGCACGCGAGTTTAATCCTAAGCTTAAGACATTATCCGTTGGATTTGAAAGAGACGGATACAATGAAATTAATTTAGCTGAAGAGACGGCAGAAGAGTTAAAAGTAGAAAACTTTAGTCATACGATTACTGTAGAAGAATTCATGGCTGAATTTCCACGTTTTGTTTGGCATATGGACGATCCTTTAGCTGACCCTGCAGCAATGCCGCAATTCTTTTTGTCAGCATTAGCTCGAAAGCATGTAAAAGTTGCGTTATCTGGTGAAGGAGCTGATGAATTATTTGGAGGGTATGGTATTTATAATGAACCACATGCGTTGAGAATGTTTAATCTTACTGGTAAGTATACCAACCAAGCTATCCATCAGTTAGCTCAGCTGATGCCTGATGGAGTAAAAGGGAAGAGTTTTCTTCTTAGAGGAACCGTTCCTTTAGAACATCGGTACGTTGGAAATGCAAAGATTTTTGAAGAGCTTGAAAAGAAAAAATTGTTAACCAATTATAATGCTAACTACCCGTTCAAAAATGTGACTGATTCATTTTATCAGCAAACAGTAGGGCGTAATCCAGTGGATCGCATGCAATTAATTGATATTAATACTTGGCTAAATGGAGATCTACTTTTAAATGCAGATAGAACTACAATGGCCCATTCATTAGAATTAAGAACACCATTTTTAGATAAAGAAGTATTTAATGTTGCTAGAGAAATACCTGCACATTTAAGGCTTGCTCATGGGACTACTAAATATATTTTAAGAAAAGCCGTAGAAGGCATTGTTCCAGAAAATGTTATTTACCGTAAAAAATTAGGTTTTCCAGTTCCAATCCGTCATTGGTTAAAAGATGAAATGTATGATTGGGCATTGACGATTATACGGGAATCTCAAACAGAGCATTTATTAAATAAAGGTTATATTGAAGACCTCTTAATTAATCATCGCATAGGTAAGATAGATTATTCGCGTAAAATATGGACAGCTTTAACTTTTATGGTTTGGCACCGTATTTATGTCGAAGAATCACAAGAATTTTTAACAGAACCGCTACAATCTTCTGTACAGCAATAATTAATATATGAAATTAGATAAAAATTTGTATTGATAAATATAGACCATAAGTACACAAGTATCCTGTGTACTTATGGTCTAAAATACATTATTTTACATAGAAATATGTATCTAGAACCTTGTTAATACAGGGTTACTTTTTTACAATCATTATTTTTCTTATAGAAAGAAATAATAACTAAAATAGCAGTAGCAACCACTGGTTGCTACTATGGAAACCAATAAGTTCTATTAAATTAGGACTATTTGGTAGATAATAAGGTGTCGATTAGAAGGGGGTTAGAAAGGTTATTCTTGAATGGTACACATAATAGATAACTTATTTTCTTCGAAATAATATTTTATACCTACTATTATTTCAATCTAAACAGATAGGTAAAAACAAGTAGCGAGAGGAATGGTTTTTTGGAAAGATATAAGAGTCGAAAAGAATTAAAAGCGGAGGTGAAAGAGGTATTACGTGGCAGATGGAAAGAAGCCATTTTATTAAGTGCTATACCAATAATTTTAACAATAATAGGGGTAGCGATTACTTTATTATCCTATTCCTTTATTCAGCAAAGAATCGGTTTATTTTCTGATATAGGGACGAATATTAACAGTTATGAGTCATCATATACTGAAGACTTTTTGTCTACTATCATTGGAGCCTTATCTACGTTTATTGCTATTGGTATTTCATATACTTTTTTAGATTGGTTAAGAAACCCAACTATGCGTATTGAACCAGTTAAACAAGCTTTTCAAATATTCACTAAAAAATACTTTTTAGGTACGTTTTTAATTTATATTTTCACCGGATTTTTTACCTTATTATGGGCATTTCTTTTTATCGTACCAGGAATTATAAAAACAATATCTTATTCTCAAGCCTATTTCATTTATAAAGATCAAAAAATACTAACTGAAAATGGAAAAGTATCTGCTCTCGATTGCATAACAGAAAGTAGAAAAATGATGGATGGCCATAAGTGGGAATACTTTGTATTACAGTTAAGCTTTATTGGCTGGGGCATTTTAAGCATTCTATCTCTAGGAATCGGATTTCTATGGTTAAAACCATATGTATATTGTATATATGCAGCATTTTATAACAATCTGACTGAAAATAGTCATTTTGACGAGTCATTAGATGACTTTTAATCTACTTAAGTTATGTATAAATAGCTAGACTAAAAAAAAGAGTAGTTCTAAATTGTTTATTATCAATAAATAAGTTTATTGAAGGGACAATTAATACAGAACTATAATAGAGTATGCTTACCATTTAAGGTGTCGACAATTGCGCTATATTAGCAAAAATAGTTTAACTTCAATAGACTATAAAGAAAGTACAATAGCAACTAAACTCACGTGTGACTATAATTAAGGAGCGATATTTTATGGGCAAAACAAAATGGTATTCCGGAGGAAATGAACGAGCAAAACAAGCAGCAAATATTATTACTGATCTATTAGATGATTTAAAAACAAACTTAGAAAACGAGTCGCTACAAAATGTATTAGAGAATTATTTTGAAGAATTAGAACAAAAGGGCGCTTCTATTCCTATGATTTTAAGTCGTATGAACTTAGATATTTCTAAAGCAATCAGAAATGATGGAATTACTCTATCAGACTATCAATCTAAAAAACTAAAAGAATTGACTTCCATATCCAATATTAGATATGGATATTAACAGTGTACAAAAATAGATAAATTCAATTATTCCTAATTAAATTAATTTATAAGGTCACAGTAGTTATAGTGACCTTATTTTGTTTAGTCAATATGGAAAGATCAATTAAATTATATAGCCAATCGTTCCTTTAAGTTATCTAATGCTTTTTATAAATATTAAATACATGAAATTAGATAAAGTCGTGTATATAAAACCTTATTAAATCAAGGGTATATATACATGATTTTTTAAGTTAGGAAATCTAAATATTTTAATCGACACTTATAATAGACAGCGAAAAATTAATCAGATCAATACCTGGTAAGTGTCAATTTTAGATAGGAGCTAAACAGCCCTGTATAAAAATTATAAACTGCGTTCTCCAAGATGTTCTGAGAAGCGTAAAAGATAACCATCTGGATCTTGAACTAAAAATTGTCGAACCCCCACTTCTCTGTCTCCTTTTTGATACCATTTTTCTTCTGGATCCATATAAAGCGGCCACTTTTGTTGTTGCAATCGATTGACGATAAGATCAACAGACTCAATCGATATCTGAAAATTAATTCCTCTGCCATAAGGGACATCCAAGTCTCCTGTTATCCAATTTCTTGAAAAACCTCTCTGCTCTAGCATAATATGGGTGTTACCTGACACGAGGTAAGCAAACCCTTCTTCTCTTCGCTCGTATTGGATTGAGAAATCGCATAGAGTACACCAAAAATTTATGCTAGATTCTATATCGGTAATTAGTAATTCTGGGACAAGGGATGGTTCGCTCATAATTATTAACCTCCATTTAATTTATTAGGGTTATTTTGAATAAATACATGAAATTGCTTAAAAACGTGTATCTAAGACCTTTATAAAATAGGGATTCTTATTTGCTCAAATGATCAATATACTGTTTAGCTTCAAGTAACCCAGCTCCAGTAGCCAATCTATATTCTTTAATAGCCTTAATTTTTTCTCCCTTTGAGATAAGCTCTAAAACAATTATTTTTAGTTCATTATTTGTTGGATCGGGTAAATCAACATGCTTACTGATAGTAGTCAATTTCATTTTTATAAGATCAACTTCTGTCTTTAACTGTCTAATGCTTGAAGTAAGGGATATTATTATTGCAATAAGTAAAAAAATAACTATATTATTCATTTTTTAAACTCCTTATAATTATTATTTTTATGTAACTTTATAGATATTGATATTGTCGCTAATTTTTTTACTTTATTCAAGAGACCATGTTTGATTAAATTTCGTTATTTAGTAAATGTCATACATGAAATTACGGGTCTTCGGAATATATAGTGGAATTACTTTCTTAATAGTTTAAAAACAACTGGTGTTTAAATCGGATTTTCTAGTGGGATGTTAGGACAATCAATAGTATTATAAAAGTATCAATCACATACGAGTGATACGTTGGGAAAAAAATAAAATAGTCCAATTTACTTGACCGTGTACTATGGTACACGGTTTATAATATTCATGGGGTGAAATAAGATGATTTACCGCATTAGTGAGTTTGCAGAAAAATGTGGCGTTAATAAAGAAACGATTAGATATTACGAGCGAAAAAATTTACTACAAGAACCTCACCGAACGGAAGCTGGTTATCGGATATATTCATATGATGACGTTAAGCGTGTTGGGTTTATTAAACGAATACAGGAACTTGGATTTTCTTTAAACGAGATTTATAAATTATTTGGTGTTGTAGATAAAGATGAAGTTCGTTGTCAAGATATGTTCGAATTTGTTTCTAAAAAACAAAAGGAAGTTCAAAAACAAATAGAGGATTTAAAACGAATTGAAACTATGTTAGACGACTTAAAACAACGATGTCCAGATGAAAAAAGTTTACATGCTTGTCCGATAATTGAAACCCTAATTGAGGAAGAATGAAAGGAATTTTGAAATGAAACATAAAAAGACCTTTATTGCAGGGCTTATAGGTACATTTTTGGTTTTGTTATGTTGTGCTACACCTATTTTAGTTATTTTATTAGGTACGCTTGGATTAGGTGCAATAACAGGCTATTTAGATTTTGTTCTGATTCCTGTTTTAGCTGTTTTTCTTGGTTTAACTTTTTATGCTTATTCTAAATATGAAAAATCACATAAAAATAAGAAGATGTAAAAAATGAAAGAAAGAGTTGTTGCAATTGCTTCGATGTTTTCAGCTTTTTTAGCAAGTCTTTGTTGAATTGGCTTAGCGATCTTAATACCACTTGGTCTAAGTGGTTTAGCTGGAACACTTGCCGTTACGTTTGCGCCATATCGAATTTGGTTTATTGTTATCACTGTTGTTATGCTTTCTTTTGCTCATTTACTTGTATGGAAACAAAAAAATAGTTCAAAGAAAACGAAGAAGTTGTTATGGGTTAGTACAATCGTTTCTGGGGTAATGCTTATCTATACATTGTTCAGTCAGGGGATATAAGGCATGATGAAATATTTAATATATCTATTCATTATATTTGGATTGGTTGTTGTCCTTTCTGGGTGTGGTCAAAAAGCAGTTGAAGAAGGTTCAAAAACAAGTGAGGTTCCATCAGAAAACTTAGAATCTGTTTCGTTTAAAATAGATGGTTTTACTTGAGTATCTTGCGCTCTTACGGTGAGTTCCGCCGTTTCTAATTTAGAGGGTATTCAAGATATAGAAGTTGAAGGATCAGGAGAAACCCAACTTACATTTGATAAATCGAAAACTAGTTTAGAAGAAATTGAAGAAATAATTACTGATTTAGGGTATGAAATAAGGAAATAGGAAAATTTAAGATAAAACAGGAGGTTGAGGTAATGAATAAATTTAAGATAAATATTCAAGGAATGACTTGTACAGGTTGTGAAGAACATGTAGCCGTAGCACTTGAAAATGTGGGAGCTAAGAACGTTGAAGCTAGTTTTCGTCGTGGTGAAGCAGTATTTGAATTACCCGATGATATTGGGGTGGAAAGTGCAAAAAAGGCAATTGATGAAGCAAAATACCAGCCTGGAGAAATAGAAGAAGTACAATCTGAAGAAAAAATAGTTTTAGGTGATGAGGGAGACTATGACTTACTTATCATTGGTTCTGGCGGGGCTGCTTTTTCGGCTGCGATTAAATCGGTTGAATATGGGGCAAAAGTAGCTATGATTGAGCGTGGAACCGTTGGGGGAACATGTGTAAATATTGGTTGTGTGCCATCAAAAACACTTCTTAGAGCTGGGGAAATCAATCATTTGGCAAAAGTCAACCCATTTATAGGTTTACAAACATCTGCTGGAAAAGTGGAATTAGCTCCTTTAGTAAAGCATAAAGATGAGTTAGTAAGCGAACTTCGGAATCAAAAATATGTCAATTTAATTGATGAATATGGCTTTGAGTTAATTGAAGGTGAAGCAATATTTGTTGATGAAAATACAGTTGAAGTTAACGGGAAGAAACTTTCTGCAAAGCGTTTCTTAATTGCAACGGGCGTTTCTCCTTCCTTACCGCCGATTTCAGGACTTGAAAAAGTGGATTATCTAACAAGTACAACATTACTTGAATTAAAAACGGTACCAAAACGATTAACGGTTATTGGTTCAGGATATATCGGAATGGAACTTGGGCAATTGTTTCATAATTTAGGTTCAGAAGTCACGCTTATGCAAAGAAGTGAGCGACTTTTAAAAGAATATGATCAAGAAATTTCAGAAGCCGTAGAAAAAGCGTTAATTGAACAAGGTATTAACCTTGTAAAAGGGGCAACTTTTGAGCGTGTAGAACAAGAGGGGCAAATCAAAAAGGTTCATGTAACAGTAGATGGTAAGAAAAAAGTGGTGGAATCAGAGCAGTTACTTGTTGCAACAGGAAGAAAACCAAATACAGATGCTTTGAAATTAAGTGCCGCAGGGGTTGAAGTTGGAAAACGAAAAGAAATCCTGATAAATGACTACGCTAGGACAAGTAATGAAAAGATTTATGCTGCAGGCGATGTAACATTAGGACCTCAATTCGTTTATGTAGCAGCATATGAAGGTGGAATTGTTGCCGATAATGCGATTGGCGGATTAAATAAAAAATTAGATTTATCCGTTGTTCCTGGCGTAATTTTTACAAATCCTTCGATTGCAACGGTTGGTTTAACAGAAGAACAAGCAAAAGAAAAAGGCTATGAAGTAAAAAAATCTGTATTGCCTTTAGATGCAGTTCCAAGAGCAATAGTAAATCGTGAAACAACAGGCGTTTTTAAGCTTGTTGCCGATGCAAAAACTTCAAAATTACTAGGGGTTCATATCGTATCTGAAAATGCAGGAGATGTGATATATGCGGCGACATTAGCCGTTAAGTTTGGATTAACAGTCGAGGATTTAAAAGACAGCCTTGCACCATATTTAACAATGGCAGAAGGATTAAAATTAGCTGCTCTTACCTTTGATAAGGATGTTTCGAAATTATCTTGTTGTGCAGGCTAAGGGAACTTTTTTTACAATTCCCTATTCAAGTGAACCAGCTAATACTGTACTAAAGTGTGCAGTAGTTTAGCAAAGTCTACAAAAGGATTTCATACACTATTTTGCGATCACCCATTATATAAATGCTTTAAGGGATTTTCTAAGTGCATTTGTGGTCACAAAAATAATTTAACACTGATGATTTCGACATCAAATCTATATTTGATACCTTAACACCGCAGAGTAATAAAGGATGAACAATATGTCAGACTTATTATCCCTACCAGACATTAAAACAATAGAATCACCACAAGAAAATGAAACCGATATGATGTTTAAAGTTGAAGCAGCCGGACCACCTGAACGTTGTCCTGAATGTGGTTTTGACAAGTTGTACAAACACAGTTCAAGAAATCAACTAATTATGGATTTGCCCATTCGTTTAAAGCGAGTGGGCTTACAATTGAACCGTAGACGATACAAGTGTCGTGAACGCAGGACTATTTATGACATCAAGCCTAACCGTAACAAGGAAACAGGCATCCAACGTCTTTCAGAAATCAGTGACAGGACTTATATTGAGTACGTCACAATGGATATGTGGAAGCCCTACAAAGACGCAGTGAACACTATCCTTCCACACGCTAAAGTGGTCGTAGATAAGTTTCATGTAGTTAGAATGGCTAATCAAGCCTTAGATAACGTCAGAAAGTCTTTGAAAGCTCATATGAGCCAAAAAGAAAGACGTACCCTTATGCGTGAAAGGTTTATCCTTCTAAAGCGTAAACACGATCTAAATGAACGTGAATCATTCCTCTTAGAGACTTGGTTAGGTAATCTTCCTGCCTTAAAAGAAGCCTATGAACTCAAAGAAGAGTTTTACTGGATATGGGATACTCCTGATCCAGATGAAGGTCGTCTTCGTTATAGTCAATGGAGACACCGTTGTATGTCCAGTAACTCTAAAGACGCATATAAAGACCTCGTGAGAGCCGTAGACAACTGGCATGTCGAAATATTCAACTACTTTGATAAAAGGCTCACTAACGCTTATACGGAGTCAATTAACAGCATTATTAGGCAGGTAGAGCGAATGGGTAGAGGTTACTCGTTTGATGCCTTACGAGCCAAAATCCTTTTCAATGAGAAGCTCCATAAAAAGCGTAAGCCACGATTTAATTCAAGTGCTTTCAATAAAGCTATGTTATACGATACTTTCAATTGGTATGAAGTGAATGATCACGACATTACAGACAACTTTGGTGTCGATTTTTCCACACTTATTAAGAATTTGGAGAAGGGTGATTTATAAGCCCTTTTCCACCATGAAATCCGAATACCCGAAATTACATAAAGTCATGTATGTAGAACCTTGTTAAACCAAGGTTCTTTTTTTGTTATTATAATTTAATCTTGCTGTTTGGTACGTAGGTAATAAAGATAAATATATGGTATAAGAACAACAATAAATAATACTCCTCCTACGATTAATCCGTTTATTGAATCAGATTTACTAGAAAACGGCACAAAAATTCCAACTGCAATAGAGATAAGTGCAATAATAACAGTGGAGATACCGAGGCTTTTTTTAGGAGTTCTCTTAGGAGTTTCATGAGATACACTAATATCCATAGAGAAGAATAAACCGGCAGTAGTTGAAACAATAAAAATAAACCATAAGGGGCTTTCGAATACTGCTTCTGATCCTCTAGTAATCCAGTCATAGCCTAAGATGCCTAAGATACCTAAAGTTTGAATAGTATATGCACCTCTGATACTCTTTAAATTCTTTAATATTAAACGCTCATCTGTAATTTTTTTCATTTTATATTAGTCCCTTTCTTTCCAGAATAGTTCATCTAGTGTTTTATTGACGGCATAACATATTTTAAGACATAAATTTAAAGAGGGATTGTATTTACCTTTTTCAATTAAACTAATGGTTTGACGAGTGACATTTACTTTTTCAGCCAATTGTTGTTGTGTTAAATTTACCTGCACACGTGCAATTTTCACTCTATTATCCACAGATATAATGGACCTCCTTTGCTGTATCTTATAAAATATAGTAACATATATAAAACAATATTCAATATATATATTACAAAAACAACAAAACGCTAAATAAGCGTAAAGATATCTTTACGCTTATTTAGCGTTTTGTTATTATATATGTAAAGACATCTTTACTCTAATTGGGAGGTTTGATTAATGAAGGTGATTAATTATATACGAGAAATCCGAAAGGAAAAGGGAATAACTCAAATAAAAATGGCTGAAGATCTGCAAGTTACGCGTCAGACAATAAACGCAATTGAAAAAAATAAGTATAATCCTAGTCTAGAGTTAGCGTTAAAATTGATAGCCTATTTTGATTTACCAATCGACGATATATTTATTTTAGAGGAGGACAATAAATGAATACAAAAGATAAAAAAACAAGCAATAAACGATTAGCAAAATGGGGACCATACTTTATTATTAGCTGTACACTTATAGGTGCCATTTTGGGTTCGTTCCTTGTTTACTATTTTAAAGGCGAGTTTCCATATGAAGTTCTTACTGGTGGAATAGTAGCAACTCTCTTTTTGACAGTCATTGAAGTAATAAAGCAAAAGAAAAAGAAAAATAATGTCCCTGAAGCAGACGAACGTGTTATTAAAAACATTTCTCGTTTTTTTGCATATGCGTCACATATTTTTTTAGGTATTTTATTTATATCCCTAGGTGTTTTTACACTTTTAGGTAAAGAGTCTATTTCAATCTTTTATTTATGGATTCTTTTCTTCTCTTATATCTGGATTTCAGGAATAGGAGCACTCATTATTAAAAGAAAGTAGTCGAGTTTAAAATAATAATTAATTTTCATTGATACATGAAATTGTATAAAAACGTGTATCGGGAATCCTATTCCAATAGGGTTCTTTTTTTATATCACCCTCCAACACACGATTATGTGGTATAAAAAGCAAAATCATGTATCGCTTTTGTGAGAGGAGAGGGCTTTTAAATGAGTTACAACGTCCAGCCATTAAGAACACAACAAGAAATAAACGACTTTTTATTCTGTTTAAGGCGCAATAAAAACGCAGATAGAGACGTCTTTCTGTTTTTGATCGGCATTAATAGCGGTTTGCGCATGTCCGATATCGTTAAATTAAAGAAACAAGACCTGATTTCTTCCAAAAATCCTCGTATTGTCGAGAAAAAAACAGGGAAAACCCGCATTTTATATTTGAGTAATCTGCAGGACTTGATCCAAGACTATACAAAAGACTTAGAACCAGAGGATTATTTATTTCCAAGCACCAAAGGTGGCCATGTGGAAGTGAATACGGTCTATCAAATGTTTCAAAAGGTCGCTAAGCTGTTAGGAAGAGACGATATTGGGACGCACACGCTTCGTAAGACGTTTGGTTACCACTATTACAAGAAAACCAAAGACGTGGCGACACTGATGGAAATCTTCGGTCATAGCAGCGAGAAAATAACGAAGCGCTACATTGGAATCAATGAAGATGAAATTAGTGAAACCTTGCTTAACTTCAGATTAGGATTGTATAAATATTTGTTTTATACTTATTTATTTTTAAACATACGATTAAATATATTTGTTTTTTCTGAGTATATTTGTTCTGATTCAATAGATTTATTAGTATGATTTTCTAATTTTTCAATTGCAACTTTTAATTGACCGGATAATCTCATATTATACGAAGTAGTGACTTTTTTATTGAATTAGTTGGTTGCTTATTGCAAAAATTAATCCAAGTTATAAAGATAACAATTTTAATTTATTAATACTATGATAAACTGAAGGAAAAGTATTGTGAGGAAAACAACATGATAGAAAAAATAGATATTGGAAACTTCGGATCGTATTCCCAATTTAAGCATGACTCGAATATTGATTCTGTTTATAAAAAATTAAATGTTTTCTACGGGAAAAATTATTCAGGGAAAAGTACTTTTTCAAAAATAATTCAGTCATTTGAAAGAAATGAATTACCTGCTCATTATGAAGATATCCAATTTAAAATTACTACAGACGATATAACAAATAAAACTTTAACTGAAAAAAATGTGAATTCACATAATTTGAAAGTTAAAGTTTTTAATGCTCAATATATCCATAAAAATTTAAATTTCTTTTCAAATGAAGGTATAAATACTTTTACTCTATTAGGTGAACAGAATTTAGAGAACCAAAAAGAGATAAATGAACTAAACAAAATAAAGAGTGAAATACAAAATAACGATGTAAAAAAAAAAGATGATTTTACAATTTTAGAAGAAGAATTAAGAAAAAAAGAAAAATATTTGCATAGTAAAAAAGTAAAAATTGCTACAGAGATCAGACAAGACAATAATTTATTCATTGGTCATTATGACATCCGAAATTTGAATGAGGAAATAGAAAAAGAAAAAATAGTTGGTATACATAATAAATCAATTTTAAGTCCAGAAGTTATAAATGAATATAAAAAAAGATAAAAGAAGAAGAAAAAAATCTTTCCCAAAAATAATATTTCCAAATATCAATTATCAGGAATTGCTGAATGAAACTAATGGAATAATTAAAGAAACTATTATACCAAGCGTGATTATAAAAGAATTTCAAGATAATCCTCAAAAGCAACAATGGGCAAAAAATGGTATGGAGCTTCATAAAGAAACAGATATTTGTTCTTTTTGTGGTAATGAACTCACAAATAATCGTTACGAAGAACTAGATAATTTTTTTTCTGATAGTGTTACAATACTTGAAAAAAAGATATTAAAATTTAAAGAAAAACTGGTAAATGAGAAAGAGAAACTTTTATCTTTGGAGCCCTTATCAGAAAAAGATTTCTATATTGAATATCAAAGAAATATAAAAGAATTAAATTATAATATTCAACAAGAAAAAACTATAGGAATACTATTTATAGAAAAACTTATTACTGTAATTGATAAAAAAAGTAACTCTCTTTTTCAAAAAATTGAAGAAATTGAAGAAGACTTACCTAATGGTTTTTATCTAGAAACTGAGGGAATTAATGATATTTATAAAAAAATATATTTGAAAAATAACCAATCAGCTCAAAATTTAGACGAAAAAAAAGATGAGTGCAGAAAAGAACTTAGAAAAGATGTTATTAATGATAAACTTTCTCAGATTGAGTATGAAGATAATAATTATTATGACTTAAACCAAAGGATAGATGTATTGAAGGAACAATTAGTAGAAGAGAAGAAAATTCTTCAAGAATCAGATGAGAAAATTGAAACTCTAAGTAAAAAGATAGAAAAATTAGGAAAAAATCAAAAAAATGAAAAAAATGCTGCAAACCAAATAAATACGTACTTAAATAATAGGTTAGGGCAGGATGAACTTCATTTAGATATAAATAAAGATAAAAATAACCAGTATTCATTTGCTATTTTTAGACAAGGAAATCCAGCTTATAATTTAAGTGAAGGTGAAATGACACTTATTTCATTTGCTTATTATTTAGCTAGTTTAAAGACGTTGTCAGAAGACGAGAGAAAAAAAGTAATAATAGTTATTGACGATCCAATTTCTAGCTTAGACGAAAATAATATATTTTATATATACAGTCTTATTTCTGGCGAAATTATTTCAAAAGATTCTGACCAAATATTTATAACCACCCATAATTTAGATTTTTTAAAATATGTTATGAGATATAAAATTAATGCAAAACAAACTAAATATTTAATTATAAATAAAAGTAAAGAAGAAAATGGAAATTGGAGAAGTTCCATTACTCAAATGCCTAAATATATGTCTAGTAAAGTAACAGAATTTAATTTTCTTTTTGAGCAAATATATACAGTAGCTAAAGATGATATAAACGATAAAAATTACAATGTATATTATAATTTCCCTAATAATGCTAGAAAATTTTTAGAAGCACTATTATTTTTTAAATATCCAAGCTATATAGATGAAAAAAATGATAGCCTATGGAGATTTAAAAAATTCTTTGGAGAAGGTATAGAAGAGACTTTTATAAACAGAATTAATAATGAGTATTCACATGGCATGGATAGATTTGATAGAGTATCTCAAAAGCTTAATTCATCAGAATTTAGTAAAGATGCAACTCTGATTTTGAGAACTATAAAATCAAAAGATTACGATCAATATGAAAGTTTTCTTAACAATTCTAAGTTATCAGATTGTAATTGGAATTAGTTGTTTAACTCATTAGTTAACATAATCACCATTAACAAAAGTACTCATAACCCTAATTAATTTTATAACTAATATTTTCTGAATCATAAAAGCTAGTTGTAGGCATATTTTTAGCCCTATAACTAGCTTTTATTTATGCTTAAAGAAGAATAAACAAGAAAGGTGGGATGATTATGTCTGATCGTTTAGCGTTAGCTTTAAGAGTTTTAGAAGGGAATAAAGTTCTTGTTTACCTTCCTGAAGAGAAAAAAGAAGTAGAAATTCTGGTAGAAGAGTATATTTTTGCAGATCTGAAAGAAAATATAAGTAATGAAGAAGGCTATTATTTACTTTTAGAAACAGAATCTGATGGAGTTGTTGAGCATGGAGAACTCATCTAATACATTTCATAAATGGTTATTGAAAACACTACACGAGAATGAGTTAATGTTGGAATTAAAGGATATAACGCTAAAAAATGAGCTTCAGCATAGTTCATAATTTTTGAACGATTTCTTAGTCGATGATTGGTTTAGTAGCGAAGAGGGTACTACTATTGCCGATCAAGTTGAAATTAATTTAGACAGACAAAGGGAAAATCATCTTCAGAAAGATTTTCCGTTATTTATAGCAGGAAATCTTGAATTAACGGTTTCAAAAAGTACAAAGAATAAAATGTATCAAGTTACAACGTTTAATCATACAGGAGCATTATCAGATCATCAGGAGAATTCATTAAAAGGCTGTTTGAAGTATTTAAAAGAATTAAATACCTATCCTTTAGATAAACACCTGTCAAGCTACTTTAGCCAAGAGGGGAGTATAGCAATGGCCAACCAGTATAAAAAAAGTTCAGAAGCTGAAAAGAAGAAAGAAATTGACCAACTAACCGAAAAAATGACTACACAAGTTCAAACTTATACAGAAACACCTGAACAGATGACGGAATTACTTGATTTTATGAGCCAGTTCAGAGATTACTCTATCCGGAATCAATTCATGATTCGCTCGCAGCATAAAGGAGCAAATGGAGTAGCATCCTATCAACGATTTAAAGAATTAGGCTTTCCAGTTCAAAAAGGAGAAAAAGGGATTAAAATTTGGGTTCCAATGACTGTTACCCAGTTTAAAACTAAAGATGGTGAATGGAAAAATCAAACGAAAGCAACGATAGAAGAAAAGGAATGGATAAAGAAAAATCAGTCTACAGATAACGTCAAAACATTTACGCGTTTTAAGTTAGGGACGGTTTTTGACGTGACACAAACACACGCGAAACCAGAAGATTATCCAGCTATTTTCCCAAATAAAAAGAATCAGTTTGATTTTGGAGGGAAAGACTTAGATTTATTGAATCAATCACTACTGGAGTATTCAAATAGCACTAATATTCCAATAATTAAAGAGCCGTTTCGTGATTCGGCTGCTAAGGGGTATTATATGCCGTCTACACATTCTATTACCCTTAATACTAAAAATACAGAAACCGAGAATGTACACACGTTAATTCATGAATTAGCACATGCTGAGATGCATAATAATAAAAAAATGAAAAATAAAGAGTTAACTATGCAGGCAGCTCCTGTTCTTGAATACCAAGCAGAAATGACAGCGTATGTAGTAGGGAAATATTACGGACTAGATACAGAAAATCATTCCTTACGGTACATATCCAATTGGACGGATAATTTAGAAAAAGTTGAGGATAAAATAACCTCTTTATCAGAAGTGAAAAAAGCTTCTGGAAAATTAATTGATCAACTAGATTTGATTATTGAACAAACAACCGAAAGTAAACAAGTACTGATCCCCGACAAGGACGAAGTGATTGCTAAAAAGTTAGGATTTTTGACAGATCAAAACAATCAAAATCAATACAATCAATTGAAAGATACAACTCTTAAAATAAACACCATTCAACCGTTAAAAAATAACCCTAACGGTAAGTTAACTCTTTATTCGATTGAACTCGTCTCTAAGGAACAGACATTTGATTATGTTATGGCTACGGGTAAAGATAAAAAAGAGATTGCAACCACTTGGGTAGGAGAAAAGACAGCTGATGAATGGTTAAAAGAAGACGTTAAATATCGCGTGTTAGATAAGGATCTGAATCAAGAATTGAATACGGAAAAAATAAAGGATTTAATTAAACTAGCCGAAAATGAAAAAGTACCGATGAATATTTTTTCAACTCAATTTAACACTGATACTAAGAAAGTATCTTCTCCATCATTATGAAAATAATGATTAATTTAAAATTAAATGAGTAAGGTTAAAAGGATGGAATAACTGTTACCAATCAGTTATTCCATCCTTTATTTTTTTTATTGCTATCAAAGGATTGAAAAAAACTGAATGTATCCTTTTATAACTATATGTAAAATTTTAGATGGGTTTCGCGTATTCATTGTGTAGTAGTAAGTTAATTGTCCGACTTACTACTACCATCTAATGAATGTATTTAAACGTATACTAATTAATGAGAATTTAACCATTCATGCCCTTTTTCTTGAGCTTCTTCTTCAGTAAATTCATCCATATTTTGAAACATAGCATCCCATAATTTATCAGCTTGATCTTTATCTCATTTAAGATCTTTTCAAGCCAATAACATATAACCTAAAGCTTGTTTATTAGTCATTCTTAATCATCAATTCTTGTTTTTTTAAATACCTTTCTTCTACATTATAACTTTTAAAATTAATTTTCTTAATTTTTTAAAGAGTAGTTAACTATTTAAATTTATTAGTCTTATTCGCATTCACATAACTTGAAAACATCTTTAATAATTCTTCTGTTTCTGCAACTGATAACTGTTCACATTCAAAATAATTTTCTAGTAAAGCGCCTTTTTGAATGAGTCTTCTCGTTCGTTCTTTTCGTTCCTTTTGAGAGTCTAATTGAATGGATCGTTCGACTCGATTGATTTCTTGTTGCAGTTGTTTAAAGTGATTACTCATAGGTTTAACCTACTGTAGGTGAATCAACTGAATTACTAGAATTTAAAGATTGATCTTCATTCATTAAATCATAGCTATCTTTTAAATTACTTACAAATTCTTTTATTTCATTTTTTGTTAAAGATTCGTAGTTTAAATCAAATTGGCTAATCAATTCTTTTCCTAAAGTATTTTCAATTTTTTCTTTTTCCTCTAATAACTCTTTTTTTAATTTTTCAATTTGTTCTAATTTTTTTGAAATGTTTGTCATGGTGTGTTTCCTCCCTTAATCTTTAAATAACTATACAAACTAGTATGACAGAAAGATAAATAATTGTAAAAGAAAAAGCAAGGTGGTAAAATAGTCCCTGTAAAGGGCGCACTTATACACGATTATTTCCGAAGGAAATAATCGTGTTATGCTCGAATTCCAATGGATTACTTATTCGCTTATTGCTCCCATCTAATTCATTGGGTGTGTGATAAAATTCGCTCTCGCTCATGTTAAGAAAGTAAGACCAGAAAGGAGATAATTTTTATGGCTATTTATCATTTATCTGCTCAATTGATATCAAGAGGAAAAGGACAGTCTGCTATTTCAAGTGCAGCTTATCGGTCTGGTGAAAAATTGTACAGTGAGCGCTATGGGGAAACAAAGTATTACCGCAGAGATGTTCAACCCGTAACTTTTCTATTGAAGCCTAATTATGCTCCTGAATGGTGTTTGAATCGTGAACAATTGTGGAATGAAGTAGAAAAAATTGAGAAGTCTAGTCGTGCTCAGTTGTCTAGAGAATTTAATGTAGCTTTACCCATTGAATTATCAAATTCAGAACAAGAAAAATTAACATTGAATTATTGTCAGAAAAACTTTGTTGATCATGGAATGGTGGCGGATATTTCAATTCATAGAGACGATGAAGTGAATCCTCATTTTCATGTCATGTTAACGACAAGACCTTTCACTAATGACGGAGAGTGGGCAGCAAAATCTAAAAGAGAAATATTGACTGATGAAGAAGGTAATGTACTGTATTATCCTAGTGGAGATAAAAAGAGCCGAAAGATTCGATCAACGGATTGGGATACAAAAGAACGGATGCAAATATGGAGAGAAAGTTGGGCTACTATGGCTAATCATTCTCTAAAAGAAAATGGAATTAATCAAAAGATCTCCGAAAAATCTTACGCTGATTTAGGTGAAGAAAAACAGCCTACCATTCATGAAGGATTTGTTGCTAGAGAGATGGAAGCCAAAGGAAAAAATAGCGACCGTATTCAAATCAATAAAGAAATTAAAGAGTCTAATGCAAAGGCAGCCATTGTTTATACGTTAAAAAAAGACGCTGAAGAAATAAAAGATACGGAGACGATTGTTCGTTCTCTTAGTCCAACAGAAAAGAAAGAAATTACTCGTTTATCAAAAGAACTGAAGACGTATATTTCATTTGATCAGATCGAAGATAAGAAGCGAATGCTGAACAATTGGTCAAATTCTGCGAGAGTAAACAATCTCTTTAAAGAAGACACGAAGACGTTGAATTTGATTGAGTCTCAAATGGAATTAGTAGAGAAAGCAGATAGCCTCATTTTAAAAGAATCTGAGCGATTACTTAAAAACTACTATCCAACCATAGATCAAAAGAACTTATCTGATTATCAGGTGAAAACTTTAGCGAATCGAACGGTAAAAGAGGACCGCGTGATCCAACCAGAAGAAGTAGAAAAGATACTGGAACATTCTAACCAACAAGAACTGTATCATGAAGTATCAAAGGTTGTTAAACGTCCTTATGATTCCTATTCAGTCTATGAAGAAAAAAACAAGCTGTTGAATCAAACGGTAGTGTCCATTGTAGAAAAATACCAGGTGGATTTCAAGGATGCAAAAACAGTAGAAAATCTTCCGGATACGGTTTACACGACATTAAAAAATAGTATCAAAGAGCAAGAAAGAAATAAGATTGCTATGAAAGTGATTCAAAACTATTATGATGACAAAATTTCTCGAATATTTCCTTCTTTAGAACTGGATGATCAAGATATTCCGACTAAAGAACTCTTTTCTAAAGCCATTGATTACTATGGAGATCAATTGACAGTTGACAATTTAATTCACTTAAAAGAAAGACCGCTGATTAAGTTTACACTAGAAGAACAACACATCGCAGTCGCGTACTTTACCGACTATGGAAAAGCTGGAAATCTCAACAACGATGAATCTATAGACGTTTCTTCTTTAACTATGAGTGAGGAATTGAAGACTATCCTAATAGATAGACCAGATTTGCACGATTTATTGCTCAATGAGTGTATCGAAACGGGAGTACTGACTGTAGAGCAAGCTGATACATTAAAAGAACAAAAAACGAGTGAATTTTCTTTTTCTCAACAAAAATCTATGCCTTCCAGTCAATTGTTGAACTATTTATTTAGACCTCAACAGTTAGATCAAATTCTGGCTTCATTAGATTACGAAGAAAGAGAAAAATTACGAGCGCTAGAAAAAGAACTGAAGAAAAAGAAACCTAAACGTTCTTTTAAAGGTCCAAAGCGTTGAAATAAAAGAATAAGGCAAAAATAGAGTACCTACACAAGGTAGATACTCTATTCAATAGAATTATTTATTGGAGGATTAGTGTACACAAAGGTTAACAAATGATGTAAGGCGTCACATGCCTCGTCAAAACTTAAGTTATTCGTATAATCCGTCTTATTTTGATAATTAGACCAGATTTGTCTCATTTCATCATTGGTTCGTATAAACTCCAACGTTTTTATATAATCTCGCATAATATTAGGTGTATTTCTCTTGTTACAAGTGGCGGTTAGGGCTTTTCTTAATAAATCATAGTCAATTCGACTAGGTTCTAATTTACTTAACATATAGACATCATAGAAATCTCTAGCTCGGGTATTGAACACACCACGATAGTAAATTGTTTGGATTTTTTCTGCTAAAATTGTTTCTATAGGGTAAGAAAGGATAGAAATTTCTTCTTCCTCAAACATTAATTTATGTTTATAGTGAATTTCTTTTGGAATAATGATGTCACCGGTTGTAATGTCTACTTTTATCGGAATAGCCATTGTTTGCAAACTGGCAACTATAGCTACTCTATAACCCGGATAGTCATCTTCTTCACGAATTTCTTGAATAGTTTGGAACTCGAATTGAATGTGATCTCCTATATCTAACTCACATAGCTCTAAGAATATCGTTTTTAGCACATCGGATGAAACAGTTGTACCGGTAATAGTCGTATCAATGTCCATAGTGGTCCGTTTGTCTACTCCAATAAGAGAACCAATCAAAAATCCACCTTTTAAAATAAAGGAATGCCTATATTTTGATTTACTGATTCTGACTAACATGCGTTCCAACATATAATTTCTCATAAGCATTTGTGCGTCTATTTGTTCTTTTTGAGCTTTATTTTTAATCTTAGTTTTCAACTGAATAGGGGTTTTTATACTAACACCTCCATATATTTTCTTAAGTCACGATCTACTTTAAATAGTTGTGCGTATTGCATTAATTTGATAAGATCTTTATCTTCTGTTGTTAAATAACGTTTAAGGGCATTAATTTGAACATCTTTATCAGTCCGATTGTTTTTTGAAAAGATGTCACAAATGGTTCTTTCCCTATCATAGACACGAATTGAGTTTCCATGTGGACTTTTCATAGTCATTAATCCAATTAAATAGTTGTCTCTTCTACTATGTTTAGCTAAGATATTATTTTCCTTTAAAGAAGGATTATTGTATCCCCTTGGAAAGGTCATATGGTAATCGAAAGGGGTCACATCAGTTAAATCATGAAGATAGAGAGCTGTTTCATGAGAATAAATGCCTTTTTTAAATCTTTTTTGCAAAATATAGTATTCATCAGGAAATTGATCAATCGCAACGTAAGAACCTGGACCAACTTTTTCTAAAATATTTTCATGGAATAATTTGAGTACATATTCTTTATGAATACCAGCCTTTTTAGCGTCTTGAAAAGTAACGGTCCCATTTTGCTCTTTTATCAATTGCAACAATAGTTTTGTTTTTGAATGTTCTTCTTTGTCTTTTATTTGCGTCATAAGCTCACCTCTTTTTGACGATTATACTACAATTATAACTTTTTGTAGTATAATCGTCAAACTAAGGATTTTAAATAGAATTTATCAATAAAAAGACCTGAGTTCAATGGTATAATGATGCGACTACTATCATTTGGAAAAGAGGTGTACTATTGAAAATTGGTTTGTTGCTTACCCGCGAGATTTATCAAGAATTAGAGAGACGCGGCCATTATCTAGGAATTTCTAAGACTTCTACTGTACTGTTGCATTTAGTCCTCTATGCAACTCAATTTAAAGAGGTGACCAAAGAAGAACTAGAAAATGAATTAGACAAGATTGAGGTAAGTCATCAGCAATTACAAGTCGAAATAAGTGACGTTATCCTTTTGAAGTATGACAATAGAAAAATGTATCTTTTAACCGTCAGAAAGTATTTATCCGCTTATTTAAGTTATGTTGTCAATCATACTAATTGGAAAAGTGAAGAAAAATCAGTTTTTAAAGCAGTCTCCACAACTTGTCTGTCACAAGAAACAGTCAATCAGTTAGCTTTATTTAAAGAACAAACGGGAATCCCGAATACAGCTCTTTTAAATTATGCTTTTACTTTAGATTATAGTGCACCTTCTGCTGAATGGGTTAGTAAAGAAAGTGATCGTGTTCAGCAAGGGATACAACTGACTAAATCAAGTTCTAAAAGGATTCAAGAACTATCAGATGAAACAGGTTATCCTAGAAATATCGTGCTTGAACAGCAATTAATAAAATTATTAGAGAATATAGTTAAATGAATGAGCAGAAGATTAGAAAAATTGATGTATGAAAGTTATCATATAAAGATAGATGAAAAAATCTATTTTTATATAATAACTTTTTTTGTTTTTTATGAAGGGAGGAAAAGGTATTTATATTGAAAAATGGTCTGGTATGAAAGAGAATTCTTCTATTTTACACAATCGACAAAAGGGAGTGATCCTAGACAAACAGTCCGTAACTCTTAGTCATTCAAAGAAAGAAGAACTGTTGAGAGAACAAGGAAAACCACTGGAAGCACTCAGAAAAGAAATCATTAAAAAGGAACTTTCACCAAATGTTGAGACGCGTTCTTATCTATTTGAACGATTTTTACAGCAGAATGGAAAGCCAGAACTTGTTGAAGAAGCAAGAACAGTAAAGATAGAAGAGTACGCCACTAAGCCTAATCAAGTCATGAGTGAACTTTCCTTTATTGGAGCGAGTCTTGCAGAAGGCTTTTTAGATTTTTATGGCATCCAATTAAGTAATGTAGTTGAAAAATATGAAAAGAGGCTACATATTATTGAGCTTGAGTCATTGGATCAAAATGAAAGTGGATTTTATATTGGGAAATTTACTGAAGGAAGTCTTGCTATCGTTTCTCCTCGTTTAGATTCTGAAGAACAAGCACAACAAAAATTATCGGATTTTTTAACTATGAAACAAAAACGACAAAAAGACTACTCACAATTAGAACTTGAACAACATTCAACCGACAAAGACTAAAGTGAAAGAAGGGTTTTTATGTTTAAGAAAAGAAAATCAAAAGTTGTTTCGGCAATCATGGCAACAGGATTAACGGTGATGAGTCACCCAGCTATTGTTTATGGGGCATCAGCTGGACAAGTAGAAGCTAAATTGCAAAATGCGGGAGATATTGTACAAGGCATATTAACAGGGTTAGTGGTACTTGTAGGAACAGTCGTTGGATTATTCATTATTATCAAACGGATGCCTGCAGCGGACAATCCGCATGAAAAAAACGAAGTTTATCAAGCTGTTGGTCGAGTAGCGGGCTTAGTTGCTTTAGCTGCAGCCATTATTTGGTTGTTGCCATGGGTTTATAGTTTATTTGTATAGAAAAGAAGGGATTTAAATGGCTAAAAAAGGGAAGGAATTTATTTTTCCAGATAACGTCAATTCAACTTATGGGGCTTTTCTAGGACTGTCATTAAAGGAACTTGCGACTTATGTCTTACCCATTAGTGTCTTTGGGTTAGTGTTGTTGGCTATCCCACCCTATAATTTATGGTTATTGGGTGTAAAGCTGATCATTATCCTATTACTGTTAACTTTAGCATTCGCACTGATTAGTGCAAAACCGGTTAAGCACCGCCAAAATATTACTATGCAGGATTATTTAACGCATAAAAAAAGTTATCGCTTTAGACAAAAGCGATTTTATATCAAAAAAAGAAAACCAATGGATTAGGAGGGCGAAACGTGTTTCCTTTCAAAATAAACCAACGTAAAAAACCAATAGACGATTACATCTTTCGCTATGAACCAAAAAAATTGGACACAGGAAAGCAAACGTTACAAGATATGTCGTTGATTCAGGCACAATATCAAGACTTTTTAATTACAAAAACAGGTTATCTAGTCGCTTTGATTGAAGGTTCCGGGGTTAATCTGGATTTGCTAAATGAACTTGAACAAGAAGATGTTTTTGACGAATTCAATGCCTTTTTAATGTCAACTATTGGTGAAGGCGATACGGGAGAAGTGCAACAGTATTTAGATATGACGACGCCAGTCGCTTTTGACGACTATGTGTTGTATTGGAAGAAACGCTATTTAAAAGTAAAGGAAGAACAACCGATCAATCAAGCAAAGATTACCTTAATCGCAAGTTATGTGGATTACTATCAAAACTTACAATTGACGAATCAAATGAGTACAAAAAAGCATTTAATCGTGATACGACAAAAAATAAAGGATAAAAAACACTCGAGCCTTGAATTGGCTGCCACTAATCTTCATGAAAAAGTAACCCAATTTATCAAAACATTGGAGAATAGCCTAGAAAACTACGATATGGAAGCCAGGCAATTATCCTCTATGGAATGTCGGAAAACCCTGAAACACCTCATGAATTTTTCCAATCATTAAGTTAAGGCTTCCAGAAGGGAGGGGAAACGTGTGTATTTTGGAAAGAAACGCACCAAAGAAGAACGTGATCAATCACCAGTCAAAAAAGTAGAAACGGAAAGTTCATTGGATTCCTTTTTAGATAAGAGCAGTTTAGATGTGGTCTATCCGTTTTCTTGGGAGGAATTTCCTGATTATATTGAAAGTGGCGACAACTTTATTCGCGTTATAGTAATCGTGGATTACCCTAAAGTTCAATATGGCAATTGGTTATCAGAACTCAAACGAAAAAAAGGAAATATTACGATTTCTCAGTTCTTACAGTCGTCGAGTTCAACAAAAATGATACACCACTACAACGAAACGATTAAGAATAAGGAAGCAGAACTATTAAAGATTTACGATCCATTAAAACGAAAACGTTTAGAGCAACAAATTGAAACCGCAAATCGGCAATTGGATAAATACTTACAAAGCAACTCCAGTTTCATTTATCAATACACGTACATTTACTTAAATGCTTCAACGTTAGAAGTCTTGAATGACTTGACTGAAAATATCACTAAAACGCTTATTAAATTACAAATGAAATCTATGATACCAGTAAAAGGCATGTATCAAGCTTTTTGGAGTGCCCTTCCCATTGGCGAAAATTTATTAGGGGATTATACGTATAAAGAATCGAATACAGAAGTAGCGTCTAGTATGTTTCCTTTTGACGACGCTGAGATTCTTCATTTATCACCCAGGAGCGACGTTGAAGGCATTAACAAAGACACAAACAGTCTCATTGCTATCGATTACTTAGATCGTAAAAATACGCTGAATCAAAACATGGTCGTTATTGGAACCAGTGGAGTCGGAAAAACGACGTACATGACTCAAAAAATATTACGGTATGTCGCTCGAGACATTAAAGTTTTTATTATTGATCCTGAGAATGAATATTCACAAATAGTGGAACACTTAGGTGGGACAGTCGTTCATTTATCGTCAAATGCGCAAACTAAAATCAATCCTTTAGAAATTTTCTCAGAAGAAATCAGCGAGAATAGTGAAAGTTTGACGATTGATTTAAACCTCTTAGTGAAAGATAAGATTCAACGGGTAAAAGGCTTTTTTCAAGTATTAAAACCCGATATTACTCAAGTAGAGCAAGCCGTACTGGATTCTGTTTTACGCAATACGTATATGAATGCAGGTATTTTTAAGTATTCCAATATTTCGGAAATCAAATCAGAGCAATACCCACTTTAGAGAATGTCTTTAATGAAATTGAAAAATTAAAACAAAACGATCCAGACCGGTTTAAGGTTTTAAACGATTTTTATTATATTTTAGAAAGTTATGTTCATGGTTCAACGACGCTTTTCAACGGACACACAAATATAAATATTAATGCTAACTTGTTGTCATTTGATTTGAAAGCTCTACAAAATGAAGCAGATGTTCAAGCAGCAGCGTATCTCAATACATTTAGTTTCTTATGGGATGAAATCACTAAAAACAAGAATGAAAACATTAAATTAGTGGTCGACGAATTTCATTTTTAACTCAAAATCCAGAAGCCGCACAATTCTTTTATCAAGCGTATAAACGGTTCAGAAAGTACAATGCAGGAGCCATTGCTGGACACAACAGATTCAAGATGTCCTTGAAGGACCATGAGTGACAGTAAAAATGTTGGAGAGGCCATTATCGGAAACAGTTACACTAAAGTCTTTTTTGGATTAGATGATAA
>NZ_JQIV01000004.1 GCF_000746825.1 Carnobacterium inhibens subsp. inhibens DSM 13024
CACGAAGACGTTGAATTTGATTGAGTCTCAAATGGAATTAGTAGAGAAAGCAGATAGCCTCATTTTAAAAGAATCTGAGCGATTACTTAAAAACTACTATCCAACCATAGATCAAAAGAACTTATCTGATTATCAGGTGAAAACTTTAGCGAATCGAACGGTAAAAGAGGACCGCGTGATCCAACCAGAAGAAGTAGAAAAGATACTGGAACATTCTAACCAACAAGAACTGTATCATGAAGTATCAAAGGTTGTTAAACGTCCTTATGATTCCTATTCAGTCTATGAAGAAAAAAACAAGCTGTTGAATCAAACGGTAGTGTCCATTGTAGAAAAATACCAGGTGGATTTCAAGGATGCAAAAACAGTAGAAAATCTTCCGGATACGGTTTACACGACATTAAAAAATAGTATCAAAGAGCAAGAAAGAAATAAGATTGCTATGAAAGTGATTCAAAACTATTATGATGACAAAATTTCTCGAATATTTCCTTCTTTAGAACTGGATGATCAAGATATTCCGACTAAAGAACTCTTTTCTAAAGCCATTGATTACTATGGAGATCAATTGACAGTTGACAATTTAATTCACTTAAAAGAAAGACCGCTGATTAAGTTTACACTAGAAGAACAACACATCGCAGTCGCGTACTTTACCGACTATGGAAAAGCTGGAAATCTCAACAACGATGAATCTATAGACGTTTCTTCTTTAACTATGAGTGAGGAATTGAAGACTATCCTAATAGATAGACCAGATTTGCACGATTTATTGCTCAATGAGTGTATCGAAACGGGAGTACTGACTGTAGAGCAAGCTGATACATTAAAAGAACAAAAAACGAGTGAATTTTCTTTTTCTCAACAAAAATCTATGCCTTCCAGTCAATTGTTGAACTATTTATTTAGACCTCAACAGTTAGATCAAATTCTGGCTTCATTAGATTACGAAGAAAGAGAAAAATTACGAGCGCTAGAAAAAGAACTGAAGAAAAAGAAACCTAAACGTTCTTTTAAAGGTCCAAAGCGTTGAAATAAAAGAATAAGGCAAAAATAGAGTACCTACACAAGGTAGATACTCTATTCAATAGAATTATTTATTGGAGGATTAGTGTACACAAAGGTTAACAAATGATGTAAGGCGTCACATGCCTCGTCAAAACTTAAGTTATTCGTATAATCCGTCTTATTTTGATAATTAGACCAGATTTGTCTCATTTCATCATTGGTTCGTATAAACTCCAACGTTTTTATATAATCTCGCATAATATTAGGTGTATTTCTCTTGTTACAAGTGGCGGTTAGGGCTTTTCTTAATAAATCATAGTCAATTCGACTAGGTTCTAATTTACTTAACATATAGACATCATAGAAATCTCTAGCTCGGGTATTGAACACACCACGATAGTAAATTGTTTGGATTTTTTCTGCTAAAATTGTTTCTATAGGGTAAGAAAGGATAGAAATTTCTTCTTCCTCAAACATTAATTTATGTTTATAGTGAATTTCTTTTGGAATAATGATGTCACCGGTTGTAATGTCTACTTTTATCGGAATAGCCATTGTTTGCAAACTGGCAACTATAGCTACTCTATAACCCGGATAGTCATCTTCTTCACGAATTTCTTGAATAGTTTGGAACTCGAATTGAATGTGATCTCCTATATCTAACTCACATAGCTCTAAGAATATCGTTTTTAGCACATCGGATGAAACAGTTGTACCGGTAATAGTCGTATCAATGTCCATAGTGGTCCGTTTGTCTACTCCAATAAGAGAACCAATCAAAAATCCACCTTTTAAAATAAAGGAATGCCTATATTTTGATTTACTGATTCTGACTAACATGCGTTCCAACATATAATTTCTCATAAGCATTTGTGCGTCTATTTGTTCTTTTTGAGCTTTATTTTTAATCTTAGTTTTCAACTGAATAGGGGTTTTTATACTAACACCTCCATATATTTTCTTAAGTCACGATCTACTTTAAATAGTTGTGCGTATTGCATTAATTTGATAAGATCTTTATCTTCTGTTGTTAAATAACGTTTAAGGGCATTAATTTGAACATCTTTATCAGTCCGATTGTTTTTTGAAAAGATGTCACAAATGGTTCTTTCCCTATCATAGACACGAATTGAGTTTCCATGTGGACTTTTCATAGTCATTAATCCAATTAAATAGTTGTCTCTTCTACTATGTTTAGCTAAGATATTATTTTCCTTTAAAGAAGGATTATTGTATCCCCTTGGAAAGGTCATATGGTAATCGAAAGGGGTCACATCAGTTAAATCATGAAGATAGAGAGCTGTTTCATGAGAATAAATGCCTTTTTTAAATCTTTTTTGCAAAATATAGTATTCATCAGGAAATTGATCAATCGCAACGTAAGAACCTGGACCAACTTTTTCTAAAATATTTTCATGGAATAATTTGAGTACATATTCTTTATGAATACCAGCCTTTTTAGCGTCTTGAAAAGTAACGGTCCCATTTTGCTCTTTTATCAATTGCAACAATAGTTTTGTTTTTGAATGTTCTTCTTTGTCTTTTATTTGCGTCATAAGCTCACCTCTTTTTGACGATTATACTACAATTATAACTTTTTGTAGTATAATCGTCAAACTAAGGATTTTAAATAGAATTTATCAATAAAAAGACCTGAGTTCAATGGTATAATGATGCGACTACTATCATTTGGAAAAGAGGTGTACTATTGAAAATTGGTTTGTTGCTTACCCGCGAGATTTATCAAGAATTAGAGAGACGCGGCCATTATCTAGGAATTTCTAAGACTTCTACTGTACTGTTGCATTTAGTCCTCTATGCAACTCAATTTAAAGAGGTGACCAAAGAAGAACTAGAAAATGAATTAGACAAGATTGAGGTAAGTCATCAGCAATTACAAGTCGAAATAAGTGACGTTATCCTTTTGAAGTATGACAATAGAAAAATGTATCTTTTAACCGTCAGAAAGTATTTATCCGCTTATTTAAGTTATGTTGTCAATCATACTAATTGGAAAAGTGAAGAAAAATCAGTTTTTAAAGCAGTCTCCACAACTTGTCTGTCACAAGAAACAGTCAATCAGTTAGCTTTATTTAAAGAACAAACGGGAATCCCGAATACAGCTCTTTTAAATTATGCTTTTACTTTAGATTATAGTGCACCTTCTGCTGAATGGGTTAGTAAAGAAAGTGATCGTGTTCAGCAAGGGATACAACTGACTAAATCAAGTTCTAAAAGGATTCAAGAACTATCAGATGAAACAGGTTATCCTAGAAATATCGTGCTTGAACAGCAATTAATAAAATTATTAGAGAATATAGTTAAATGAATGAGCAGAAGATTAGAAAAATTGATGTATGAAAGTTATCATATAAAGATAGATGAAAAAATCTATTTTTATATAATAACTTTTTTTGTTTTTTATGAAGGGAGGAAAAGGTATTTATATTGAAAAATGGTCTGGTATGAAAGAGAATTCTTCTATTTTACACAATCGACAAAAGGGAGTGATCCTAGACAAACAGTCCGTAACTCTTAGTCATTCAAAGAAAGAAGAACTGTTGAGAGAACAAGGAAAACCACTGGAAGCACTCAGAAAAGAAATCATTAAAAAGGAACTTTCACCAAATGTTGAGACGCGTTCTTATCTATTTGAACGATTTTTACAGCAGAATGGAAAGCCAGAACTTGTTGAAGAAGCAAGAACAGTAAAGATAGAAGAGTACGCCACTAAGCCTAATCAAGTCATGAGTGAACTTTCCTTTATTGGAGCGAGTCTTGCAGAAGGCTTTTTAGATTTTTATGGCATCCAATTAAGTAATGTAGTTGAAAAATATGAAAAGAGGCTACATATTATTGAGCTTGAGTCATTGGATCAAAATGAAAGTGGATTTTATATTGGGAAATTTACTGAAGGAAGTCTTGCTATCGTTTCTCCTCGTTTAGATTCTGAAGAACAAGCACAACAAAAATTATCGGATTTTTTAACTATGAAACAAAAACGACAAAAAGACTACTCACAATTAGAACTTGAACAACATTCAACCGACAAAGACTAAAGTGAAAGAAGGGTTTTTATGTTTAAGAAAAGAAAATCAAAAGTTGTTTCGGCAATCATGGCAACAGGATTAACGGTGATGAGTCACCCAGCTATTGTTTATGGGGCATCAGCTGGACAAGTAGAAGCTAAATTGCAAAATGCGGGAGATATTGTACAAGGCATATTAACAGGGTTAGTGGTACTTGTAGGAACAGTCGTTGGATTATTCATTATTATCAAACGGATGCCTGCAGCGGACAATCCGCATGAAAAAAACGAAGTTTATCAAGCTGTTGGTCGAGTAGCGGGCTTAGTTGCTTTAGCTGCAGCCATTATTTGGTTGTTGCCATGGGTTTATAGTTTATTTGTATAGAAAAGAAGGGATTTAAATGGCTAAAAAAGGGAAGGAATTTATTTTTCCAGATAACGTCAATTCAACTTATGGGGCTTTTCTAGGACTGTCATTAAAGGAACTTGCGACTTATGTCTTACCCATTAGTGTCTTTGGGTTAGTGTTGTTGGCTATCCCACCCTATAATTTATGGTTATTGGGTGTAAAGCTGATCATTATCCTATTACTGTTAACTTTAGCATTCGCACTGATTAGTGCAAAACCGGTTAAGCACCGCCAAAATATTACTATGCAGGATTATTTAACGCATAAAAAAAGTTATCGCTTTAGACAAAAGCGATTTTATATCAAAAAAAGAAAACCAATGGATTAGGAGGGCGAAACGTGTTTCCTTTCAAAATAAACCAACGTAAAAAACCAATAGACGATTACATCTTTCGCTATGAACCAAAAAAATTGGACACAGGAAAGCAAACGTTACAAGATATGTCGTTGATTCAGGCACAATATCAAGACTTTTTAATTACAAAAACAGGTTATCTAGTCGCTTTGATTGAAGGTTCCGGGGTTAATCTGGATTTGCTAAATGAACTTGAACAAGAAGATGTTTTTGACGAATTCAATGCCTTTTTAATGTCAACTATTGGTGAAGGCGATACGGGAGAAGTGCAACAGTATTTAGATATGACGACGCCAGTCGCTTTTGACGACTATGTGTTGTATTGGAAGAAACGCTATTTAAAAGTAAAGGAAGAACAACCGATCAATCAAGCAAAGATTACCTTAATCGCAAGTTATGTGGATTACTATCAAAACTTACAATTGACGAATCAAATGAGTACAAAAAAGCATTTAATCGTGATACGACAAAAAATAAAGGATAAAAAACACTCGAGCCTTGAATTGGCTGCCACTAATCTTCATGAAAAAGTAACCCAATTTATCAAAACATTGGAGAATAGCCTAGAAAACTACGATATGGAAGCCAGGCAATTATCCTCTATGGAATGTCGGAAAACCCTGAAACACCTCATGAATTTTTCCAATCATTAAGTTAAGGCTTCCAGAAGGGAGGGGAAACGTGTGTATTTTGGAAAGAAACGCACCAAAGAAGAACGTGATCAATCACCAGTCAAAAAAGTAGAAACGGAAAGTTCATTGGATTCCTTTTTAGATAAGAGCAGTTTAGATGTGGTCTATCCGTTTTCTTGGGAGGAATTTCCTGATTATATTGAAAGTGGCGACAACTTTATTCGCGTTATAGTAATCGTGGATTACCCTAAAGTTCAATATGGCAATTGGTTATCAGAACTCAAACGAAAAAAAGGAAATATTACGATTTCTCAGTTCTTACAGTCGTCGAGTTCAACAAAAATGATACACCACTACAACGAAACGATTAAGAATAAGGAAGCAGAACTATTAAAGATTTACGATCCATTAAAACGAAAACGTTTAGAGCAACAAATTGAAACCGCAAATCGGCAATTGGATAAATACTTACAAAGCAACTCCAGTTTCATTTATCAATACACGTACATTTACTTAAATGCTTCAACGTTAGAAGTCTTGAATGACTTGACTGAAAATATCACTAAAACGCTTATTAAATTACAAATGAAATCTATGATACCAGTAAAAGGCATGTATCAAGCTTTTTGGAGTGCCCTTCCCATTGGCGAAAATTTATTAGGGGATTATACGTATAAAGAATCGAATACAGAAGTAGCGTCTAGTATGTTTCCTTTTGACGACGCTGAGATTCTTCATTTATCACCCAGGAGCGACGTTGAAGGCATTAACAAAGACACAAACAGTCTCATTGCTATCGATTACTTAGATCGTAAAAATACGCTGAATCAAAACATGGTCGTTATTGGAACCAGTGGAGTCGGAAAAACGACGTACATGACTCAAAAAATATTACGGTATGTCGCTCGAGACATTAAAGTTTTTATTATTGATCCTGAGAATGAATATTCACAAATAGTGGAACACTTAGGTGGGACAGTCGTTCATTTATCGTCAAATGCGCAAACTAAAATCAATCCTTTAGAAATTTTCTCAGAAGAAATCAGCGAGAATAGTGAAAGTTTGACGATTGATTTAAACCTCTTAGTGAAAGATAAGATTCAACGGGTAAAAGGCTTTTTTCAAGTATTAAAACCCGATATTACTCAAGTAGAGCAAGCCGTACTGGATTCTGTTTTACGCAATACGTATATGAATGCAGGTATTTTTAAGTATTCCAATATTTCGGAAATCAAATCAGAGCAATACCCCACTTTAGAGAATGTCTTTAATGAAATTGAAAAATTAAAACAAAACGATCCAGACCGGTTTAAGGTTTTAAACGATTTTTATTATATTTTAGAAAGTTATGTTCATGGTTCAACGACGCTTTTCAACGGACACACAAATATAAATATTAATGCTAACTTGTTGTCATTTGATTTGAAAGCTCTACAAAATGAAGCAGATGTTCAAGCAGCAGCGTATCTCAATACATTTAGTTTCTTATGGGATGAAATCACTAAAAACAAGAATGAAAACATTAAATTAGTGGTCGACGAATTTCATTTTTTAACTCAAAATCCAGAAGCCGCACAATTCTTTTATCAAGCGTATAAACGGTTCAGAAAGTACAATGCAGGAGCCATTGCTGGGACACAACAGATTCAAGATGTCCTTGAAGGGACCATGAGTGACAGTAAAAATGTTGGAGAGGCCATTATCGGAAACAGTTACACTAAAGTCTTTTTTGGATTAGATGATAAAGGTGTAGAAGATTTGACCGATAAACTGCATATGAATTTTAGTGAGAAAGAAAAGAAATTGTTGTCGCGTAGAAAACAAGGAGAAGCGTTAATCATACATGGATCGCAACGCGCATTTATGAAGGTCGAGCTAACAGAAGAAGAATTACGGTTAAAGGATCCAGAACGGTATGAAGAACTATATGGAGAATCAGCAATGGAAGTTCCAAATTATGAAGAGCGTATACAGATGACACCTAGTGAGTTGGTAGAAGCTAAAAACTTTCTATATGACTAGCAAGGAGGGATAAGATGCTAGGATGGCAAGACTTTAAGGTGATGAACTTTGAATTTGGAAGTATCAAATTGTTTAAAGAAAAAATCGTGTATGAAATTTCAAAAAATCTCTGCTCCTATGAGCAAATCGAAGATATAGAGAGTCTGAAAAAACAAAATGATGTTCATTTTTTTAATTTAATTCAAGTAGAGGAAGATGACCATACCCTATACCTTCATTATGAACGCTTAGAAAGCATGAAATCTCTAACCATGATAAAAAAAGAAGAATACTCCGTTAAGTTATCGATTGCCCAAACACTACTTAGAGAGAACATTTTGCAACAAACGTCCGAATTTGTGAGTATTCATCCGGCCACAATTTTTTATTATCCAATGCAAACGGTGAAATATACTTATTTGGCTACAAATGTATTGCCTCAAGAACATAAGTATTCCAATCTTGATCGGTATAAAGCATTAGTTTTATGTATTTTGACTAACTTTAGCTATGAAACGTGCTTAGGAGAAAAAGAAGAAGTCTTAAAGCGTGGGAATGAATTGGTTAAAGCAGTTGTTCAGGCTAGTACCAGGCAAGAAATGTTGCTGATTGTTGAAGAAGCGTATGATTTTGTGACCTATGATTACATTCAACACAACTCAACCAATAAAGAAAAATTGAAGAAACGCACCCTTTATGCTCTAGCTGCGAGTGTTCTCTTCTCTTTGACTGCAGTAGGAATGACAAAGCAATACGCTAATGCCCAGCAAGAACAAATTGTTCAGGCAATGGAACAAGACTTGGAACAAAAGAATTATTCACTAGAAGCCAATCAACAGATCGTTAAGGAAGACTATGAAAAAGCAGCTATCGCTATGAAAAAAGCTGGAGAATCTAAAGAGGCAATTGCCAATATGTACTTTGAAAATAACCAATACCAACAAGCTATAGATACAGATAGTTCATTTCTAGAGTCAGTTATTACCCATTACTATGACAACGATCAAAGTGAAGCGATTCTTGATTTATCGCTTACAGACGTTGCAGAAGAGCACTCTATTAAATTAGAAACTGAAAAAGCTATTGAGGCTTATGATACAGCTACGATGTCCTCTGCTTTGCCATTTTTGGAAGATGAAGAAACAGCAGTCAGAATGGGAATGGCTTATCTAACAAATGATGATGTGACCAGTGCACAAAAAGTACTAGAAAAATTTCCGTCAGCTCCTTTAGAAAACAAGATTAAACTTAAACAAGCAGAAAAAGAATTGGTGAAAGCAGAAGAAGATTTAAAAGCCATTAAAGAAGATGATGAGAAGAAGGAAGAAAAACAAAAGATTCAGAACGATAAAATCGCAACATTGACGAAAGAAATAGAGACACTACAAAACAACGAGTAAAGTTGGTGAGGATATAAATGAAGCCACTAACGTTTTATGTTAAAAGTAAAATCGGAAAAGTTCTTGGTTGGTCTGCATTGGGACTAGTCCTCTTAATTACCATCTTAGTGACCGCCTTTTCCAGTTATTTTACTGGAACGGATGAGAACGAATTAGCTTCTATACCTGAATCGGTTCTAAAATGGAAACCCATCATGGAAGAGGAACTAGCTAAATATGGGATGGAAGATTATATACAGATTGTATTGGCCATTACAGCTATTGAGTCAGATGGTTCTCAGTTAGATATCATGCAGTCGAGTGAAGCCATTGGTTTAGCACCTAATGCCATTCAAGATCCCGTTTATAGTATTCAGATAGGGATAAAGCACTTTAAAGATGTGATTGATCAAATGAATCAAACTGGAGTCGACCTAAATACAGCTATCCAGAGCTACAATTTTGGTAGTGGTTATTTAACGTATATAGCAGATAACGGTGGTGTTCACACGACGGAATTGGCAGAAACGTATTCTAAAGAAGTCGTCGCGCCTTCTTTAGGCAATATATCCGGTCAAACGTATCCTTACTCAGCTCCCGTGGCTGATGGGAATGGCAATTACTTATACACGAATGGTGGTAATTTTTATTATGCGGATTTAGTCCAGCAAGCTTTAACCGATGGAGTGACGGGCAATGGGGTACTAGCCTTTCCAGTTGAAGATCGAACCATTACGTCTACTTTTGGGTTTCGAGTCCACCCTATAACGGGAGAAAACAAACTGCATGGCGGTGTTGATTTTGCGCCTGTGAGCGGTGGTAATCCACCTGTTTTTGCGGCATTGAAGGGGAAAGTTACTCAAGCAACTTACTCCAGCAGTTGGGGGAATTACGTGAAACTAACGAATGGAAATGGAATAGAGACGCTCTACGCTCATTTAAAAGAGGTTACCGTTCTGCCTGGTCAACAAATTGAAACAGGCGAAACCATTGGTTATATGGGTACTTCTGGATCTTCTACTGGTGTACATTTGCATTTTGAGGTCTATCAAAACAATAATCGAATCGATCCGGCACCCTTGTTGGGATTGTAATGAATGATGTAAAGATTGAGGGTATAGAGATGAAAAAATTACTACTAATGGTTACCGGAAGCGTAACGGTACTTATTTTGATTGTATCGCTGTTTAGTTTAAACCAAACAAATCAAACACTAGAAAGTAAGCTCTCAAAAGCAGAAGAAGAATTAAAAACGATGGACCAGCTAATCAAGCAAGACACTAAGTTCATTGACACTGTAGCGAATCAAAAGAAACTGACCGTGATTGAAGAGGGATTACGTACTTATTTAGACTACGATAACGATACTTATCTTACTCGTTTCGACCACTTAAAAAACAAGGCTACAGATGAAACCATTCAACGCCTAAAAGAACTTTCTTCTACAGATCCGCCTTTTTTAGATGTAAAGAATCAGTTAACGGAACTGATTATCTATCTTCATCCGACGGATCAACTGATTTTTCTGGTTCAATTAACCACTGAATACTCATTGGATCATGAAGTGGTTTCTACTTTGCCGCAATTGTATCAAGTTACCCTCATTGAAACTGATGGGGAGTATAAGATTAGCCAATTAACAAATCTAGGTTTGACAGCAACCAACTAAATCCGTTAAGGGAGGGATTCGGTGAACAATTTTTTTAACAAAGTAAAAAAGAAACTTGTTTGGTTTCTCGTTAGTTTTATCCTTTCGGTGTGTTGCTTGGTAGTGTTGACTCAATTGATACTGACCTTATCCGAGTTTAAATTGTCTTTAACGACCACTATCTTACTCGAAACAGTAAAAGAGACACTTCTTCATCCTTTTCAAACAATCCAAACGTTAATCGAAACAAACAATCCATTATTTCTAATGGGAACCATTGGTCTCTTCCTTTATTGTGCCTTTGTTCAAATCAAATTAGCGTCTAAAGAAAAGAAAGAGGGATGGGAAGCCGATGAACGAAACCAATACCATGGTTCAGCACGCTGGGCACGCGAAAAAGAAATTTTTGACGGTAAAAATTACCTGGCACAATCTAAACAAGAGATACTGAAAAACTTTACCGCTTCGCTTGATCAACCAACTGAAGGGGAGGGAAACAAATGACAGGAACCATTTTAGGTATTTTAAATAATAAGGTCATTATTCAACCCACTGAATCGAAACCCAATCGAAATATAATGGTGATGGGAGGACCAGGGTCTTTTAAAACCCAAAGTTTTGTGATTACAAATGTCTATAATGAAACGGAAAATAGCATCGTTGTGACGGATCCAAAAGGAGAAGTTTATGAGCAAACAGCTGCCGTTAAACAGCAGCAAGGATACGACGTCCGGGTCTTGAATTTTTCAAATATGTTGGCCTCTGACCGACACAACCCTATTGATTACGTTAAAAAAGATATTCATGCCACCACAGTGGCGACTAAAATTGTGGACAGTGCTAACAAAGACAGTAAAAGAGACGTTTGGTATTACTCACAACGAGCACTGTTAAAGGCTCTTATTTTGTTCGTAAAGTATGAATTGCCTCCTGAAAGACGAAATATGGAGGGCATCTTAGACTTTTTACAAGAGTTCGACCCTGAATCAGATGAGGATGGCGAAAGTGGCTTAGATGAAGAGTTTTTAAAACTTGAACGCAAGCACCCAGCTAGACGAGCGTATGAATTAGGCTATAAAAAAGCCAAAGGAGACATGCAAGGAAGTATCATTATGTCCCTTCTAACAACAATATCCGACTTTGTGGATGATGAAGTCGCCGAATTCACACGATTTAGCGATTTTAATTTACGAGACATTGGACGCAAAAAGATGGTGCTTTACGTGATTATTCCGGTGATGGATCAATCATGGGAAGGGCTAATCAATATCTTTTTTAGCCAGTTATTTAACGAACTCTATGATTTTGCGTCTGAGAACCACTCAAAATTGCCGAAATCAGTGAACTTTATTTTAGATGAATTTGTAAACTTAGGTAAGTTTCCAGGATATGAAGAATTTTTAGCTACTTGTCGAGGGTATGGAATTGGAGTGGCCACTATTATTCAAACTTTGACGCAATTGCAGGATAAATATGGCGATAAAAAAGCGGAAAGTATTTTAGGAAACTGTGCCGTGAAAACGTGCTTAAACGCTGCGAATTCGACTACTGCAGAGTACTTTAAACGCTTATTGGATAAAGCTACCGTAAAGGTTGAAACCGAGTCTGAGAGCACACAACATGGTAAAGAGAACAATTCTAGCAGTTCCAGCGAAAATCAAAGCTACACGGGAAGAGATTTAATGACGGCTGGTGAAATTATGCAAATGGCAGATGATACGAGTTTAATTGTCTTTCAGAACAAACGCCCCATTCAAGCGAAAAAAGCTTTTCAATTCGAGTTGTTTCCGCAACCCAAATTCTTATTGAATCAAAGTGACTACACACCACATTCTACAGCTGAACAACTAGAAAAATTCGAACAAGATAAAGAAAACTATCAAGCCTACATGAAAACAGACGCTGAGAATCGAACCGAACGAGAAAAGGAACAGTCTGAAGAACGTGAAAAAGCAAAAGAGCAAAAAGAACAAGAAATAATAACTGAAGCGGCCGGATTTTTTAAGTCAATGAACTAAGGAAGGTAGTGACAAAATGATTAAAGGAACGAAAGGGTTAATGTTATTGAGTGTTTCATTCTTTTTATCCGGATGCGGATTTAACGAAGAAGAAGCAATAGAAAAGAGCACAAACCAGCTAGAAATTTTTTTGACGCTACACGAAGAGCGAGAACGTTTTTCGGACTTAGATAATGATGATTTACAAGCTCGTTTAGAAGAGGATGTTTTTCCTTATTTAACAGAAAGCTACCAAGAAAAAATTACTGAAGAGATTGAAGAATATGAATTTAATACAGATTCTGTATTTAGTAAAAATTTGTTTTTTTTAAGAGAAAGTGAAGAAAGTTATGATAATGGTGTTTTTTGGCAAGAATTTAGCATTGAGGAAAGTAACGTAAATCCTGAATTGGAGACAGTAAATCACAGTGCTTCAATTGAAAGTATTTCTACAATTACACCAAGTTTGGTAGAGATTGAAATGAATATAGAAGATGGAGAGTGGAAACTGAATTCTGTTGAAGAAGGTGAGTGGTAAATATGGGAGAAAGGATTTCCAAAATGTTTTCAGACTGGATTACAGATTTGCTAGAAACAACCTTTAACCTTTTAGGAAAGCTTATTTTTGATCACAATGCACTGAGTGGTTTTTTCTCTCAATTGTATGGAATATTCATAGCATTTGGTGGTGTTATGCTAGTTACCATCGCTTTAGCTAAAGTATTGATTTTTTTATTATCTGAAGCGGAAGGCAGTCGAGACGCTTCTGTATGGGGATTGATTGTCGATTCCTTTAAGGCTAGTGCAATGGTACTAATTCTACCGTTAATTTTAATTTTTTCGCTCGATATGATTGTCTATCCATTAGGAGAATGGATGTTTAGTTCAATTGGTGGTATGACTGCAGAAAAAATCAATTCTTTTATTAACATAGAAGACGTCTCGCAAGTCGCTCCTAATGTTATTAGTACTCTTATCTTACTATTATTCGTACTTATTGTATTTGCGACCTTCTTAATCAAAATCTGTATCTATCATGCGGATCTTGTCTTGTTGGAGTTATTGAGTGTATGGGCAGCGATATCTATTATTAATGAGGAATACAATTATATGTCTGTATGGTGGCGCGAATTTCTAAGCCAAATTGTGAGTATTATTGTCCAAATGGGCTTAATGGTAGGGATTGTAGAAGTATTATCTAGTACAACCTTCGAATGGTACAGTTTTATGTTGCTAATTGGTTTTGGCGTACTGATTATTCGTGGGCCAAGTGTTTTAAGAAGCATGTGGTATGGAACAGGGTCTGGTAAAGCCACTATGCAAGGTGGAAAAGTGGCTACTAGAATATATATGATGCGAGCAAGAAGTGTTACCAGTGCGGTTTCAGCAACAAAATAAATAATTAAAGGAACAGAAAATATATAATAATAAATTAAAAGTTAATTTTTCAGATAGTAAATAGATCATAAAAAAACGTATCTCCATAAAAATATTGGAGATACATTTTTCTACATTTCTGGAATCAAAAATAATCGATTCTAAGACCATTTCAACTTTAAAACAGGATAATTATCCACGAAATAAACTCAAATGTCATATTATTTCACTAACATTTGATATTGCTACTAACATAACTTCACGGTAATTAAAGTATATAAATTATACTATTAATTTATTGGACACAAAGATAGCCAATCTATATTCATTATATTAAGTAATCTAACACTAACTATAAAAATGAAATTTTAGCTAATTATAATTGGGCAATAAGCTGTGACAATTACTTTTCCATATGGTTCGGCTTTTAACTCTTGTAATTTTTGTAAGTTACTCATATTATTTTATCTCCTCTCATTTTTAATTGAATACAAAAAAAGTATATATTAAAAAAAAGAGATTATTTAATTTGTTTCATTTTTGAAATCTTCAAAAATTTTACTATATGCAATAAAAAGATTATCTGAATCCAAAATTTTTAAAATATTTAGAAGGTTTAAGTTTTTTTCTTCGTTAATTTTTACTGGATCTCTTACATAGTCGTACAATGCTTTCGCGTATTCTTTTAAGAATCTCTCACCTAATTGGATATCTAAAAATTCATTGGAAGATAACGTTCTTATAAAGTAATCTACTTGAGTATAATTTTTTGCCTCTAAATTTAAAATCACTGTGTTAAATAATAAATTAATAATAATACTTAAATTTATTTTTTTATATAATGTTGTTTTATAAGAAATTTCTTTTGTCAATAAATTTATAGATTCTAAGGGAATAGAAGTCATTGTATTACCATACAGAATTAATTCATATCTAGTCCAATTAGAAACCTTAAAAAGGTAATCTATCAGAAAGGCCAAGCTATCTGTATCTAATTTTTTATCTTCTATCTGTAATCTCATGGCTTTGATCATGATGTAATTCAATTTTGCATATATCGAAGAATTTTCTGTATGAAATTTCCAAACATCTGATTCTATTAAATTAGCTTGATTTAGATTTCCAGAAATTAAAGCCTGAGTCATCTTGAGGAGATAAATATTTTCTGGGGAAGTAGATATATCTTTATATAATAAATTAAATTCACTGAATGTTATATGTAACTTATCTAAAAGTTTTAAAAATTTTGTAGCAGAAATATCAGAAAGGCCACGCTCTACTTTTGAGAGTTGACTTTTAGATAAAATACCACTAGCCAAATTTTCTAAAGATAGATCTTTATCTTCTCTTAAACTAAAAATAATAGTTCCAATGTTTTCCATAAATATTCCTCCGTTTCTTATATGAAACTTATTTCTTTTTTACTATTATATATGATTAAATTATCATTAGAAAGAAGGGTTTTATATGGAAAGCATTTTTAACTACTATATTACTTCTAAATCTGAAAAATTACCTGAACAAGGATGGAAAATTCATATTTCAGCGTATTATGATAACTACCATAACATTTTAAAAAAAATCGCAACTTATTGTTATAGTTATGAAATTCCTTTTAAATACACACAAAAAAAGCATCTACAAATGTTTTTAGGCAAAAATGCTAATAGAATTAGCTCAGGGAAATTAATTACTATTTATCCCAGCACGGAAATAGAATTTATAAAAATAGTAAGGGATTTATATAGCAAACTGAAAAAAGAAAAAGGTCCTAGAATATTAACAGATATTAGATATAAGGATTGTAAAGTTATTTATTATAGATATGGCACTATTTCTAGAAAAGAAAGAGTAATAATTTCACCAAATAATGAAATTACTGCAGATGCAAACAAAGTAGGATATCTAAAACCTAATTTTATTGAAGATCCTCTAGAGAAGTATCAAAGTAATGAAGTAATAAGTAGTTACTTATTAGACAATTATGAAATAGAAAAAAGTATTCAATTTTCAAATTATGGAGGTGTATATGAAGCTGTTAATAAAAATAGTTTAGAAAAAGTTATAATCAAAGAGTTTAGATATAAAACAGGTGAATCAACTACTTTCCAAAGTGTTGATTTAGCGGAAAATGAAACTAAAAATTTATTATTTCTGAAAGGAAAAAATTATGTGCCTCAATTAATTGAGACAATTGTTGAAGAAGATAACTTTTATTTAATTAGGTCATATATACAAGGAAAAAGTTTATCTAATTTAAAAGAAGAGCTGACATTGGCAGTAATCCCTATAGAAAATAAAAAAGAGATACATAACAGGAAAAAAAAATTATATAGTCTTGTAGATAAATTATTCATTAAGTTTGTAGAAATGCATGATTTAGGCTTTTATCATAATGATATATCTCTGAATAATTTCTTAATAGACGATAATTCAAATATATTTTTCATAGATACAGACTCTTCTTTTTTAAGTACTGGGAATTTAAAGTATGTTGTAAGTACAACATACTTTACAGATTCTACTCTTTTAAAAGAACAAACTGGCATTACAATAGATAAAAAAAGGCTAGGGTACTTGATTATCGATTTGACTTGCAGCGCTAACGACTTGTTAGTAATCGATCCTACGGGCCAACAAACAAAGCATTTATTCCTTAAATTTTGTTATCTATATAATTTTATAGAACTATATAGTTTTGTTTCAGAATTGCTTTCTTGGAAAGAACTCCAAATAGAAGAAGGTGCTCATATAATTAAAAGTTTGAGGGATGAGATTAATTTTATTAATAACTACATGAATTGTTCAAGTAACATTACTACAAGTGTAAAAAAATATAAACCAGAAAATATTAATAAAATTTTTCGAAATATTGAAAATAATTTGAAAGGTGACTTACCTAAATTATCTGAGTCAGATTTAAATTATATACAAGCACACCTAACTACATTTAACAGTGAAAAAAAATATAGAAAATCATTTCACTTACTTTTAGAAAAAATGTATATCAAAGTACTAGAATCTGAAAAAAAACTATTTTTAAATGACCAAAATAATCTTTCGCCCTATGTAAATTGCACAGCAGGTTTAATACAAGTTACTATAAAATACTTAGATTATTATTATGATGAAAAAATTGCTTTGTTTTGTAAAGAACTTATAGAAAGTATCGATATGACTTTTGTTAGAAATCCTTCATATAAATATGGATTATCAGGAATTGCTGACACATTTTTATTAGCATACTCTTTCTATAATGAGGATATTTATTTAAAAAAAGCAGTTTCTAAATATACTATTATAAGAGAATTTAAAAATGTATCTACTAATGGTTGGTTATACCCTGATTACCATTTGAAAAGTGATGATGGTAACTTTAATACAGGCATTGAAGGAATCCTTTATTTTTATAAGCAACTTTACAATATATTAGAAAAGAAAGTAGCTGATAAAAATGTACAATTATATTAGTAAACATAAACAATTAAACATATTAATTTTTATAATCACAATTAGTACTTCTTTAGGACAAGTATTAGGTTCGATGTCTTTATCTCCTATATTAAACAATTTAGTAAATCGAAATATTCAAGGAATCGTTAAATGGAGCTTTATTAGCTTACTTATCTGGATAGCAACATTGTTATTAGGTTATATCAGTTCTGTATTAGAAGAACATACTATAAAGTTAATGAGCAATGATATTAGAACAGATTTTGCAAAAAATATCAGTCGAATGTCTATCACTGACTATGAAAAAAATGATAAAAGCCATTATGTCTCTTGGATGAATAATGACGTGCAAATTATTCAAGACAATGGATTTAGAAGTCTCTATAATTTAACAGGAAATATGACAACAATCATTTTCGCTATAGGATCTTTAATCTACTATCATTATAGTTTAGCCATTGTCGCCCTTATTTTTAGTTTGTTTTTGGTAGTTTTGCCAAAGGGATTTAGTACGATAATGGAAAAACAAACCTTGCGTATAAAAAGTACAAATAGTACGTTTTTAGAGAAAATTGATGATATTTTAGGTGGCTTTTCAGTTTTTTCCTATCACAATTGCTTAACTATTATGACTCAAAAAGTGAATGATGAATCAGAGATTTTGGGTACTCAAAAAGTTAATTATATCAAAACGATTGGTGCTTTGAATACCTTGATTTCTTTTGTTAGTGTACTTTCACAAATTTTCATGATGTTTTTTACAGCTACTCTAGCCTATTTAGGGGTTATTACAATCGGAGTAATTACTACCTCTGGAAATTTATCTGGTCTTATTTTTACTAATCTCTCTCAAGTATCGACTAATTTATTTTCCATAAAATCTGTTAAGCCAATATTAAAACAAAATTTAACTACATCTCGTTTAAAGAAAGGAAACCAAACACAAAAAATAGACCATTTTACAGATACTATCAGACTAGAAAATGTTTCCTTTAGTTACGGAAATAAACCCGTATTAAGGAACGTAAGTTACATTTTTGAAAAAGGAAAAAAGTATGCGATAATCGGAGATAGTGGTTCAGGAAAATCTACACTTTTGAAAATATTATTAAAAAGATTAAACCCAGACACGGGAACTGTTTATATTGATCAAAAAAATTACACAGAGCTATCTGAATCTAGTATCACAAATTTAATGGAATATGTTGAACAACGACCATATCTTTTTAATGAGACTATTAAAAATAATATATCTTTAAATACAAAAACTACGAATGAACATCTCTTGCCTATTTTAACTAAACTAGGAATTCATGATTTTGCCAAACTATCCGATAAAATTATAGGACACGGAAATAATTTTTCGGGAGGTCAACGTCAGAGAATAGCTTTAGCGAGAGCATTAAACTTTAGTAAAAATATAATCTTTTTAGATGAAGTCACATCTGGATTAGACAAACAAAGCTCCCAAGAAATTGAAACCATTTTATTATCCAATCCAAGTGTCACTGTTGTCATGATTACTCATCACCTAAGTGATGAAACAAAAAATAAACTAGACGGAATATTGGAGGTTGGAATATGATTGATTTTTATAAATACAAAATAATTGATCTAAGTGATAAAAAAGAAGACAATGAAGAAGAAAATAAGGATGAAAAGTTTACTAAAAAAGATATATATGCTTGTATTAACTATTTACAAAAACGCTGGAGAAAATAATTTAATAGCTCAAAAAAAGATACTTAG
>NZ_JQIV01000005.1 GCF_000746825.1 Carnobacterium inhibens subsp. inhibens DSM 13024
GTTATACAAGAATAAATTGTAGGAAATAAAGAAGATCATTATTGAGCAATATATAAAATATAACGAGGTGTGAATTTCCACTGATAATTTTTGATAAAACACTGATAAATATTCGAGATCTTGTAGTAACTTATGTTTTTTCATGTTAAATTAGCTTTAGTAACTTAACCTGAAGGGATTTAAGGAATATGCTAACACAAAAAGAATTACAAGAAAATCTAAAAATATCTCAAGCAACTTATTACCGTTTTATTAAAGAAGGAATGCCCTTTATAGTAAATGGAAAAAAGAAATTATTTGATATTAAAGTAGTAACTGAGTGGATGGAAGAAAGAAATAATTCTAGTATTGGAGAACTACATGTAGGAGAAGTTTATTCAAATGCTAAAGTTGCTGAAGCATTTAAATGTTCTACGCAAGGTGGAATGCGAAGATCACATGCTAGTAACACATTAGTTTTATTCACAGACCACTCAAACGTAGAGAATGTATATGAGGACAAGTGGAGAAATAATATCTTGCACTATACAGGAATGGGATTAACTGGAGATCAAAAATTAGAAGGAACTCAAAATCAGACTTTAGCAGACTCTAACAGTACTAGTATTCGTGTGTATTTATTTGAAACTTTTATATCGACTGAACACACTTTTTCTGGAGAAGTTGTATTAATTTCTGATCCTTATCAAGTTGAAGAAAAAGACCAAGACGAAAATAAGCGTCGGGTATGGAAATTCCCTTTAAAAATAAAGAATGAAAGTAAAGCAATAGAAAAAAAACATTTGGATCTTATTCAACAAAAAAAACAACATAAATTATTAAAATTAAGTCCAGAAGAAATAGCGGAACGTGCAAAAAAGGCTTCTAAAATTAATAAAGAAGAGAAAACCAGTAAGACATCATCCGAAGGTACCAAAGAATACAAAGCAGAGCCATCTTCAAGGTCGGTGACTACGAAAGTATTTGATCGTGACCCAAATATTGCTGCTTATGTAAAGCAAATGGCTAATGGTAAATGTCAATTATGTGAGGAAAATGCTCCATTTAAAGATGAAAACGGAAAACCATATTTGGAATCGCATCATATTCACTGGCTATCTAATGGGGGATTAGACATTATTGAAAACAGTATTGCATTGTGTGCAAACTGTCACCGGAAAATGCATGTTATTGCAGCACATTCTGATGTAGAAAAACTAAAAAACAGGGTTTTACAGTACGTTATATAAGATAAAGCCAAATGGTTTAAAATGAGTACTGATAGTACGATGAATTATTGTTATCAAAGTTTCATCGTTTATATTTTTGTGAAAGTATAGTGTAAGTAAAAGGGGATAATTTATATGTCTGATAGTATTATACGTGTAAAGAATTCAAGTAATAATTTTATTGATCGCAATCTATTAGTCTCAAGTTATAAACGAAAAAAGAAAGGTGAAAAGCTTACAGATTTAGAAACAAGACGAAGACGTGAAATGACGCCGCTGGAATTAAAACGGGATCAACAGCGTAAAAAGTTAGCGAATCAAAGAAAGCAAGAGAAGCAAAGGCTTGAGAAAAATAAAATTGAGAAGAAAAAGAGAAATCAACAAAAAGAGCAACAAGCAAAAAAGATGAATGATTTAATCTTTTATAGTGATAAAGTAGCTAACGATATAGATAGTCAAAAGATATATCGAAAAAAGTTTTTAGATAAATACCCTGGTCATCCTAGTCAAAATTTTAAAAACTTTGCCAGTATGTATAATGCCATTGTCAATAAAAGAAAAATGACATTAATTGGGTCAGAATATGAAATTATTTTTTTATTGAAACATTTTAAAAAAACAAACAATGAATTACTTCTATTCCGTTTCATAAAAAAATTGTACAGATATGATAATGAATTTCAAAATACACTAACCAATTCTACTAAGGCCTGTTGTAATAAGTTCTTAAAACTGTATCAAAAAGAAGAATTATTTAATTTAAGTCTAAAAAAGAACAAGTTTCAACAAAAGCATAAATAGGTATATCTAAGGGATATAACAGTGTTAAACTAGCATTAGAAACAGTTCTACATAAAAAGATAAGTGGAGGAATAAAAAGCATGTCAAAACTTACCCAACAACAATTAGAATCTCACTTATGGGAATCAGCTAATATCTTACGTGGTTCTATCGATTCAAGTGATTATAAAAGCTATATTTTCGGTTTATTATTTTTAAAACGGATTAACGATGTATTTGAAGAACAACAAGAAGTGCTGTTTAAAAAATATGGAGAAAAAATTGGTTCACAATTAAAAGATGATCCAGACCAATACCAATTCTATATTCCTGGAAAAGCACGTTGGGACGAAGTGCGTAGTAAAGGACAAGATATTGGAACCGCAATAAACGTAGCTTTTGAAGCCTTGGAAAATGATAATGCTACATTAGAAGGCGTATTGACAACAATTGACTTCAACCGTGAAGTGTTAACCGATGATATCCTACAACAACTGTTGCAACACTTTTCTTTACTTAATTTACGAAACAGCAACTTATCTGAACCGGATATTTTAGGACGTGCATATGAGTACTTAATTAAAATGTTTGCTGATGACGCGGGTAAAAAAGGGGGAGAGTTCTACACTCCTACAAAAGTGGTAGAGTTACTGGTACGATTATTAAAACCTGAAGAAGGTATGCGTGTCTATGATCCTACTTGTGGATCAGGTGGAATGTTAATCCAATCCGTCGATTATGTGAAGAAACATGGTGGGAATCCACAGTCGATTTCTTTATTTGGACAAGAAAAGAACTTAAGCACGTGGGCTATTTCAAAAATGAATATGTTGCTACATGACCTTCCGGATCACCGGATTGAAAAAGGGGATACCATCCGTAATCCTAAATTGACTGAAGAAGGAGATATCATGCTCTTTGATCGTGTGATTGCGAATCCGCCATTTTCATTAAAAAATTGGGGACGTGAAGAAGCAGAAGCTGATGTATTTGGTCGTTTCCAATACGGTGTTCCACCAAAAAATGCTGGGGACTATGCTTTTGTTCAACACATGGTCGCTTCTTTAAACAGTAAAGGGATGGCTGGTGTGGTTATGCCGCATGGTGTGTTATTCCGTGGCGGAGCTGAAGGTAAAATTAGAGAGGGTTTGCTTGAAAATGACTTACTAGAAGCAGTGATCGGATTGCCATCGAATCTTTTCTACGGTACAGGAATTCCAGCAAGTATTTTGATTTTTAACCGTGATAAAAAAGAAGACAGCAAAGGGAAAGTCTTGATTATTGCAGCTGAAGAAGAATATCAAGAAGGCAAGAATCAAAACAACTTACGTGAAGAAGATGTAGCTAAAATTGTATCGGCATTTGAAACATATGAAGACATTGAAAAATATGCTCGCGTTGTTACCTTAGAAGAAATTAAAGAAAACAATTATAATTTAAATATTAGCCGTTATATTGATAAATCAGTTGAAGAAAAACAAATTGTTATTAATTCAGTGATTTCAGATATTCAAAACTTGGAAAACAAGCGTCAAGAAACAAAGAATAAATTAAATGGTTACTTGCAAGAGTTAGGGTTTGGTGATTAGAATGATGGAAGTAAAAAATGAATATAAAATGACTGAATTAGGAGAAATACCAAATGATTGGAAAGTTAGCCGCTTAGGGGAACTTGCAGACATCCACAGAGGCGCATCCCCTAGACCTATTAAAGATCCAATTTGGTTTTCAGAACACTCTTCTCACGGATGGGTTAGAATAGCTGATGTGACAAAATCTAGTAAATATTTATTTGAAACTAAACAATATCTTTCGAATGAAGGTATTTTAAAGAGTAGAACTGTCAAACCTGGAGATTTAATAATGAGTATCTGTGGGACGATTGGTCGGCCTATAATCATGGAAATGGACGCATGTATCCATGATGGTTTCGTCGCATTTGAAAATTTAAAAAAAGACATTGATACTGAGTATTTACGATATATATTAACAAGATTAACTAATTACTTTAAAGCACAAGGGCAGCCAGGAACACAGGTAAATTTAAATACGGCAATTGTTGAAAAAGCAACTATACCTATCCCTCCACTAAAAGAACAGCAAAAAATTGCCGAAATACTTTCTATAGTAGACGAACAAATTGAACAAACCGATCAATTGATTAAAAAAACAAAAGAACTGAAAAAAGGACTTATGCAGCAATTGCTAACAAAAGGTATTGGACATACAGAATTTAAGAAGTCCGAGCTAGGAGAAATACCAACTGAGTGGAAGATTTTTAAAGTTGAAGATATAGCCACAGTATCTACTGGTAATAAAGACACTAAAGACAAGAATGATGATGGAATATATCCATTCTTTGTTAGATCTCAAACTATTGAAAATATTAATAGTTATTCCTATGATGGAGAAGCTATTTTAACTGCTGGAGATGGTGTTGGAGTTGGTAAAGTTTTCCACTATATTAAAGGTAAATTCGATTTTCACCAAAGAGTTTACAAAATATCTGATTTTAAAAATATGGAAGGAAAATATTTATATTATTATTTTTCAAACAATTTTTATAATCAAGCAATGAAATATAACGCTAAAACTTCTGTAGATTCCGTTCGTAGAGATATGATAACTAAAATGGATATTCTTGTTCCAACTATTTCAGAACAGAAACAAATTACTTCTATTCTATCTTCCGTAGATAAAAACATCGAAGGATACGAAGAAGAAAAAGGAAAATACGAAGAATTAAAAAAAGGGTTAATGCAACAACTCTTAACAGGAAAAACGCGTGTGAAAGTAGATTAATTAAGGAGGTGAAGGTTCATTGGAGAGATATGAAGAAACGCAAGTAGAGATTCCTTTTATCGAACAATTAAAGACCTACGGTTACACTTATTTAACCTCAGCTGAGTTAGATCAAGAGCGCTCTTCACAAGCTGCTGTCTTATTAGAAAATCGTTTTCGAATGAGTGTGCAATGTTTAAACCCTTGGATAAATGAAACAAACTTAGAAAAAGTCGTTCGCCGATTTGCAACTCCACAAGCAGAAGACCTGTGGCATATGAACAAGCAAATTTTTGACTGGTTATTTGGTGAAGGCATTACGGTAGTCCAAGATTTAGGATCAGGGAATAAGAATCAATCTGTGAAGCTCTTTGATTATGAAACGATTGAAAATAATGACTTTATGGTGACCAATCAATTTTCTGTAACCAATGCACTAGGAACCGTTATTCCAGATATTCTTATTTTTGTAAATGGTTTACCATTGGTGATTATTGAATGTAAAAGTCCTAAGCTTGCGCCTGAAAAGCAACTCCCAGAAGCGCATCGTCAAATTGATCGCTATGTCCGAGAAAGTGAAAAACTATTTTGGTACAATCAAATCGTTATTTTAACGAGCCGTGATCGTGCAAAAACAGCGACGCTGTTCACACCTGCTAAGCATTACAGTGTCTGGAAAGATCCATATCCTCTTTCTTTAGAAGAAGTGGAATCTGATTACCCACAAGATATTTTAATTGCAGGAATGTTGAAAAAAGAAGTACTACTAGATTTAATGAGGAATTTTATTGTGTATGATGGGAAAGTAAAGAAATTAGCTCGTTACCAACAATATAGAGCCGTAAACAAAGCCATTGAACGAATTGAACAAAATAAAAAAGCTTCTCAACGTGGCGGTGTGGTTTGGCATACACAAGGTTCAGGTAAATCATTAACCATGGTCTTTCTATCTAAAAAATTACGCCGTATCCAACAATTGAAAAACCCGATGATCGTGATTGTGACGGACCGTACGGACTTAGACAATCAAATAACAGGTACATTCAGAGACTGTGGTTTTTCTGCTCCGCAACAAGCTCAATCCGTTGAGGATTTGAAGTTGCAATTGATAAAAGGCCAAGGCACAACCGTTATGACGTTAATTGAAAAATTCCAAACAAATGGAACGGATTCGTTTCCGCTTATTTCAGAAGATGAGAACATTATTGTGATGACGGATGAATCCCACCGTTCGCAATACAAAACATTTGCTATGAATATGCGTAAAGCTTTACCAAATGCGACGTTTATCGGTTTTACTGGAACACCGATCGACAAAAAAGAACGCTCTACCACAGGAACCTTTGGAGCATATATTGACAAATATACGATTGAACAAGCAGTAGCGGATGGCGCAACCGTTCCAATTTTTTATGAATCTCGTTTGCCTGATTTACAAGTACGTGGGGATTCTTTAGATGAATTATTCAACCGTTCATTCAGCGAATACGATGAAGACGCAAAAGAAAAAATCAAACAGAAGTATGTGACCAATGATTTGGTCTTAACGTCTCCTGAGCGAATGCGTGACGTGGCTTTAGATATTGTTAAGCACTTTGAAGAGAAAGTACTTGTTAATGGTTATAAAGCACAATTAGTAGCCGTTTCTCGTAAAGCTGCTGCAGCCTACAAAGAATTAATTGATTCATTTACAAATGGTGCATTTGAAACGGCTCTAATTGTTTCAAATGGACATAATGATGAAGAAGATTTAGCTAAACACCACAAGACAAAACAAGAAGAACGAGAGCTAATTGAACGTTTCAAGAAGCCTTTTAAAGAGGACAAATTAGCGATGCTGATTGTTTGTGATAAATTATTGACTGGGTTCGATGCACCAGTAGAACAAGTCATGTACTTAGATAAACCGTTAAAAGAACATAACCTCTTACAAGCTGTAGCACGTACGAATCGTCGGTATGATGACAATAAATCTTACGGATTGATTGTGGATTACTTTGGTGTTTCTCGCTTCTTAGATGAAGCTTTATCCGTATTCAGTTCCAACGATATTAAAGGAGCTTTACACTCGATAGATGAGGAAATTCCACGATTAGAACAGCGTCAGCGTCAAGTCATGCGGTACTTTGATGGATTGCAACCCCAACAGAGAGAAGAAGCTATCTTGCGTTTAAGTGACGAGAATACTCGGACGGATTTTGATCAATCTTATAAACGATTCGCTGAAAGTATGGACCGTGTCTTACCAAATCCGAAAGCAGAAAGATTCTTACCCACTCTAAAATGGACCGGAACCATCCGTCAATTAGCGCGTTCAAAGTATGCCCTAGATGATGCAATGGATATTTCAGAATGTGGGGAAAAAGTACGCCAAATTGTACAAGACTATATTCATTCGAATGGAATTATTGCACATGAACCTATTTCTATCTTAGACGCTTCATTTAAAGCAGACGTAGAAGCGAATACAAAACCAGAAACAAAAGCTGCTCAAATGGAACACGCGATAAAAAAAGAAATTTCTGTTAAATTGAGGGAAGATGAAGTCTTTTATACTTCGCTGAAAGACAAAGTTGAAGCACTAGTAGAAGAATACAAAAATCGACAGTTAACGATTGAAGAATTGTTAGAAGAATTGGAAAAAGTACGAGAAGAGTTAGTGAAGAAAGCTGCGGGAAAAACAGATTCCGGACTGACTTCTTTACAAGAACCTTATTACAATAAGCTTAGTGAAGTCATAGAAGAAGTAGATGAGGGTAAACTAAAAACCTTAGCGATTAGCTTACAAACATTCATTGAAGAATTTGTTGCTCCTATCGGTGACTGGACCAAAAAAGTTGACTTTAAGCGCCAATTAACGGCAGAAATCAAGATTAAACTGCTACAGAATAATATTGGTATGGAAGATGCAGCCATGTTAGCAGGTTACTTCATGAGTTTAGCAGAAATTCAATATGGAAATCAGTAAATAAAAAGCCGTGCAGTATTAATTAACCAGAGTTAAAGGATTTATAGATTGAAGGAGTGATGACGTGGAAAGTAAGAAGCAATGGCTTTTCTTATTGGTTTCTAGTTCCCTATTATTAGGAGCCTGCAGTGCCCCGACAGATGTAAGTGAAGCAACGGAAACTTCTTCACGTACAGAAACAATTTCGGAAAGTACTCAGACAGAACCAAAGAAGGAACTTGAAGAAAAAGATAGCTCAGAAGAAGCGATATCTTCTACTGCCTCTGATTATTCCGAAAAAGAATCAACAGATACAGTCATCCAGGCTGAAGAAATACAAACAGCTGATTCGGTAGATGGTTACAAGACGATCACTGTTGACGGAGGCGATATGTCTGGATACAGACAACCGAATGTGCGTGTAGATATCGGTTTTGAAGACCGTGAGTATTGGGGATTTACCAATGAGTATGGTCAACTTGTGCGTGTAATAGCAGATGAAATTATTCTTCAAAATGACACTACTGAACCTGTTACATCTGATGGAAGATATTATTCTGATGAAGCGAAAGTCCCCGGAGTTGAAAGTTCTACTTTGGACGAAGGGCACGTTATTGCGGACTCATTAGGTGGAGTTTCCAATGCCTATAATATCACTCCGCAGGACAGTGTAATGAACCGACATGGTGATCAAGCGTACATGGAACGGACCATTCGTGATGCAGGTGGTGCAACGGACTTTGAAGCCATCATTACTTATCCTGACACAGAAACGCATATTCCAAGCAAATACAAATATACTTATATCGTTCGTGGAAATCGTGTTGTTGACGAATTTGAGAATGTTAACCCTGATGAGTACAATGAAGAGCAAGGATTGACATCTAGCGAGCCAACTAGCTCTTCTGATTCAAAAGAAACAGTTTCATCTTCTGAACCAACCAGTGGAGGAACATCTAATGGTGATCTGTCCACTATTGATACGAACAACAATGGAATAGTAACCATCACAGAAGCAAAAGCAGCTGGGTTCTCTATGCCAATCATGAAAGGTCATTGGCTCTATGAATATATGCGTGATAACGACGGCGATGGAATGGTTGGAGAATAAAAGAGTATAGATTTATTTCTTTCTTGTATTTTTTTAGAAAGAAACTATTTTTATGTTGAATAAAACAGCTAGGGAGTTTAAAGGTATGACTGTTATCCAATTATTATGGGATAACAGTCATGCCTGTTTTTATATATAAAGTTTTCTTCCATTGATCCGAAGCCATTCTTTTTTGTCTTCATAGTTTGGGAGAATCATCTTGATGGTAGCCCAAAAATCAGTTGAATGATTCATGTTTTTTAAATGAGCTAGTTCATGAACTAGAATATAGTCGATTACTGATGTTGGAGCTAAAAATATACGCCAATTAAGCAATATTTTTCCATCAGGAGTACAGCTACCCCAGCGTTGTCTTTGTTCTTTGATTTGAATGTGTGTCGGATTTTCTCTTAGTTTTGTAGTAAAACGATTCAATCTATTTTGAGTAAACTTAGTCGCTTTGGCAATGACCCATTCTTTATATAAAGGATAAATCACTCGTCTGTATTCTGTTTCATTTAAAGAAATGGGGACAGTAGCGATGAACTTTCCTTGTTGAAATTTAAAGCTACTTTTTTGTATATGATCTTCTTTAACTACCTTTAAACGGTAAAGCCTACCAAGATAAGGTAATTTTTCTCCAGAGAAAAATTCTCGTTCTTGAATAAATGGATGAATCTCTTCGTATTCTTGAAGTTGTTTTCGGATCCACGGAGCTTTTTTCGTTAAAAGATCATTAATTTTTTCTTCAGGCGTCCCTTCAGGAGCGGTTACCGATACCTTATCTGACTGTACGGATATCCCTAAAGTTTTACGTTTGCTGCTCCAGCATAACTCATAGGGTATTTTTTCATTTCCAAACTGTATATACATAACAATCCTCCAAATCAACTAGAATAAAAAACTTATGTCGATTTATTTTGATTCAGTCGTTTCTATTAGTTTAGTTAAAATTTGTTTTGAGTCTCTCTCTTTTATCTTTCGGTATAATGATCCTTGAGAGATACCAGTGATTCGGATGATATCTTTAACCGAATAATGCCCTGAATCATATAAGCGTAAAGCATCTGTTACTTTTTGTTTATCCATTGTCGGTCTACCAAGCTTCACGCCACGTGCTTTAGCTGATGCTAAACCTTCATTCACTCGCTGTACCGTCAAATCACGTTCCAATTGAGCAATTACGGCCATCATCTGAAACATAGCTTGACCTGTTGGAGTAGAGGTATCTAAATTCTCTTTTAACGAAATAACTTCTACTCCTTGCTCTTTAAGTTCTTCAACCGTAGACAAAATATCCAGCGTTTTTCTACCTAAACGACTGATCGATTCAATAATAACTGTATCACCTGATCGAACGGTATTAAATAAGCTATCTAGTCCAGCGCGTTTTTTCTGTGTACCTGTGAATTTCTCTTGAATGAGTTTGTCATATCCAACTTTTTCTAATGCGTCTAATTGACGATAGAGTTCTTGTTTGTCTGTTGATACTCTGGCATAAGCAATCCGCATAATTCCACCTCTTTAAAAAATTCCTTCTATTATATATGTAAATACATTTATTGAATTCTTTTAATACTGTTCCCTTTTATATTATAGCATGAATGGAATTAAGTGTAATGGTATTTGGTAATGATTATGGGAACGTATTTTGGTAATGTTGAAAAAGTAGATTTTATAAGGATTTTTGGTGTTTTTATTTTTGTGCAAAAATCATTCCCAAAAACACTTGTATTTGGTAATCGGATTAATCACTTAGTTAGTCTCCTTTAAATACAACTACACACTAAAAAAATTGAAACGTTCTTAAAATGCTTCTGAGAGGCATTAAAAATCAAAGAAATTGAAGAATAAAAGCCTAAAAAGCTTATTCTTCAATTTCTTTGATTTTTTCTTGATCCATATTTTTAAATGCAGTCATTCTTTTACTTTCTTTTTCTAAAATATTTGTAGCAAAAGATAAGAAAGAATTTACGTCTTGAGTTGCTAAAATTTCAACATACTGTGCTTTTGTATCCTTTTCAATAATTACAGGAGGAAACCCCTCCTGTAATAAAGAATAGTTCATCATCATTCGACCAGTTCGGCCATTCCCATCTGAGAATGGATGAATCCGTTCAAACCGAATATGAGTATCCAAAATAGCCGTTAATTTAGCTTCACTATTTTTAGATATGCTTAAACGATAATTTAAATTATCAATTAATTGAGAGTCTAACAAGGGCGTTTCTGCTGGTGAAGCTGTTTGAAATTCAGCACCTAAAATCATATTTTCATTCTTTTTAAATTGACCTTTATCGTATTGCAAGCGATCTGTTAAATCAGCGTGTATCTCTTTAATAATTGTGATAGAAAGGGTCTCTTCATTTATTAAATGATTTATCATATGATCAAAAGCTTGCTTGTGATTCTCAATTTCATAAAATTCTCTAACTGTAGCGCCGGAACTAATTGGTAAAGTACCATTTACAATGATAGAAACGGTAGCAGGTAAAGAAATAGTATTCCCTTCAATTCCTGCCGAATGATGAGCTAATCGTACTAAAATATCTTCAAAGTAATCACTAGTTATGGATTTGAAAAATTTATTCATTTTAAGACCTCCTAACCTCTAAAAATATTTGTTAGAATATGTTAACTTTATCCAATTTTTAAACGATTTAATACGTCTACATGTAGACGCGTCTACAAATCTACTTTATAGATTTTCTTTGGTAAACCTCTTGCAAAGTCTTAATTTCTCTTCTCTCATCTTGAGTTAAAGAAGCTTCGTAATTGTCTAACAATATTTCTAATAATTCATTTACACTATTTAAACTAAATGAAGTAATAATTGCATTTAATCGATGTGAGGTATCTGCTGCACATCTAATAGTAGTCGTCTTTCCTTTTACACTTTTTTGAATAGGTTCTTTTCTTTGGTCAAATTTATCTTGCTGAGATTCATCGACTGTAAATAAGCTAGATCGGTTAAAAGCTTCTTTTGGTTTTACTTCTTCTTTTCGCTCAAGAAGGTTACGTTTACCTTTATTCTTATCTTTATTTAATAGACTGTCAGCCATAATAGTCCTCGTCCTTTCTTGTAAATATGAGTATTATTTTTTTAACACCTAAGATGATTTAATATTTCTTTAAGAATCAAACTCTTTTAAGCGATTGAGCATTTCTTCTGTAACTTTTTTATAAAGTGCCATTACTCTTTTATCATGTATATCATATTTACTGTCTAAATCGGAATCAACTATACCTACAATATCATAACGTTTCAATCGTTCCATATTTTTCACTAAGTTTTTAAAGAGATTTTCTTCTCCAAATTTTTCTTTTGCTGTAGCAAGAGTGGCTTCATCTACCTTAGAATTATTTTTTAATAATACTGGTAGAACACCTAGAATATCAAAATTTGCATCGTAGTTATCGACTAATTCTTGTAAATAACCAACATAAGCTTCAGCCCCTACTAAAGAACGTTCTTGAGTTTGTAACACAATAATTGTATAGTCTGATGCTAATAGTGCTGAATCTGTATAAGTGCTTAAAGTAGGTGGAACGTCTATCAAAATAAAATCATAATCATCTTTAATCTTTTCTATCAACCCTTTTAGAAAAGTTACCCTCTTTAACTGGCTATTTGGAAATTTCTTTTCTAAAAATAAAGGAAAAGATGTAAAATCAGCAAAGCTAGGAAGCAAATATAGATTGTCTTTTATTTCTATTATAATGTCAGCTAAATCCTCATCTGCTATAGCAGACATTAATGTCTTATCGAAAGTAACAATATCATTCGTTATTCTTTGTTTAGTATGTAAATACAAGGAAGTTGCATTTGCTTGAGGATCTAAATCAGCTAACAATGTCTTGTACCCTAATTTAGATAACATGTAAGCCATCATTGCACTATTAGTGGTCTTTCCTGTACCACCTTTAAAATTCCCATATGTTATTACCTTAGCCATATTATCCCTCTTTTCTGTGTTGTCTACAAATCTACATAATGTATTATACTGTTAATATACCATGCTATATCAAGATGTCAAACGTTATCAAAAAAACACGTCTACAAATCTACATGTAGACACATCTACAAATCTACAAATCTACAAGTAGACGTGTCTACAAATCTACAAATCTACAAGTAGACGTATCTACACTGATAAATGGCGATATATTAATGATTTGAAGAGACAAGTAGACGTATCTACAAATCTACAAATCTACAAGTAGACGTGTCTACAAATCTACAAATCTACAAGTAGACGTGTCTACTTGTAATGTAGGTTTTGCTTGAAAAATAAGGTTTTACAAAAAAAAAATAGTGTAGTAAATTTAGGTTAATTCAAAAATAACACTAAAATTAAATAGAAAAAAAGCCCCGTAGACGGCAATCTACGAGACAACTAAATTCATTATTTTGTATTGCTATTATACCAACTATTTAAACTGTTGGCAATTAGTATTGGCTTTTTTACCAACACAGGAGCCAAGCTGTGTGCGTGACAGCATTTAAGTAGACAGGTTAAGCATACGCCGCTGCAATAAGGAATGCTAGGAACAATCAAATAGGGTCGCTATATCCTCTATTGTTCTGAATGGTGACCACGACCGATTTGAACTGGTGGGGGCGGTAATCCAGGTCTGATTTAGACTGGTAGCTTAAAACAATACTCTTAGGGTGGATTTTAAGAGTGTTTTAAGCGTGTTGAGACAACAACACCGACGATATAGCATGTGAAACAGGCTCCGACTCGATCCGAGGCTAGAACATACATAATAGACACATTCGTACTCTAGTTAAGCTTAAATCTATTTTGGGCTTTGCTAGGGTACAACTATGCTCATCTCACCAATTTCTCTCACCTCGGCTAGCAAATGAGAAACCTTAGGTCAACTCTTTATTTTTATAGTTGACTGTAATAACAACCTTTAGAGTAAATATTTTAATATTAAGATATCAAAAATTAGAAACTTTCTGAATTAATAAGATACTAGTGGTTGAAAAAAATATGAAGGTGGGTAGGTAAATGGTAAATGAAAATAAATTGAATGATGCTGAAGTAGATTTACATAGTCAGAAAGAAAATGATCAAAATCCAACTTTAAAATCATTATCTCCTAAAAATAATATGGATATAAAATACTACAAAAAATTCTTAGATGATATATTTAAACTTGAGGACGTTTTTAATGTTGGAGTGACTGGTCCATATGGTTCAGGTAAAAGTAGTACTATTGAAAGTTATAAAAAGAAGAATCCGGATAAAAGATTTATTCATATTTCTTTAGGAAAATATGATTCTGATTACAATAATTTGGAAGATGAACTCAGTAAACAAGAGATAATAAGAAGTACGAAAGAAATCGAAGGAAAAATTATAAATCAATTATTACACCAAGTTGAATCAAAGCGAGTACCTCAGGCATTTGCAAAAGTTAAAAAGAATAATTCTAACGGAACAATATTAAAGTGGAGTTTTTTAATACCAATTATTCTCATTTTAATAGCGTATATAACAATGTATAATTCGTGGGTTGATTTTGTAACTACCAATGCATTGTTTCTTAATCAACCTATTATTATAAATCCTATGACTAGAGTATTAGCAGCTATGATACTTTTAGTATTTGTTGGTTTCTTAACCTACAAATTTGGAGAAGCACAAATCAATAGAACTATAGTTAGAAAAATTTCCTTTCGTGGGAATGAAATTGAATTATTCAAAAATGATAAAAATTCGTTTTTTGATGAACATTTAAATGAAGTGGTTTATCTATTTGAGAATAGTGGGGCTGATGTTATTGTTTTCGAGGATTTAGACAGATATAACAATCCGGATGTCTTTAGAAAACTGAGGGAACTGAACCATTTAATCAATAGAAGATTCTCAGAGAATTTAGCAAAACAAGAATCAAAAAAGAAATTAGTCTTTCTATACTTAATAAAAGACGATATCTTTGTATCTAAAGATAGAGCAAAATTTTTTGATTTAATCATACCAATTGTGCCTGTAGTTACTTCTACTAATTCTTACAATAAAATATTAGATATCTTTAAATATGAGATACTAGAAGAAAATGATAATAATAATACGATTAGTAAGAATGATAAACTTAGTAAAAGCTTTTTAAGAAAAATCTCGCTTTATATAGATGATATGCGATTGATAATGAATATCTATAATGAATATAAAATATATAATGATACTATTAATACTGCGGATTTAAGTGCGGACAAACTATTAGCTATAATAACCTATAAAAATGTATTTCCTCGTGATTTCTCTCATCTTCAATATGGAAAAGGTTTTTTGTATATGTTAATTAATAAAAAAGATGCTTTACTGTCTCTAAAAAAAAATGAAATTAATTCGAAAATTGAGATCTTAAAAGAAAGAGTGACAGAGTTAGAAAAGGAAAAGGTCACTTCGATAGAAGACTTACAAATGATTTATCTGAAAACTGATAATATTTTAACTGATAACAAACCAGAATCAGAGTTTAATTCGAGATCAGAGTATATAAAAGAAGTTTTAAAAGGAAAGAATCTTTCGAAAAAGATTTATGTTAAAGATCATTCTTATAATAGATTTAATGAAAATATAAATTCTATTACGTTGGATAAAATTTTAGAGGAATTAGATAAGGATGAGGAATATTTAAATAGAAAAGAGAAATTCGAAGAAAAAAATAATGGAGAACTGGATAATTTATGTAACTCTATAAAAAAACTAAATTTAGAACAAAATCAAGTTATGATAACTCCAATTTCAGAGTTATTTAATGAAAGTATATTTCAAGAAAAACTAAATTCTAAAGAATATAAGGATATCAAAAATAACGAGTATTATCAGCTTTTAAGTTTTCTTTTGAGAGAAAGTTTTATTGACGAAACTTACAATAATTATATGAATTATTTCTATAACAATGATTTAAGGAAAGAAGATACTATTTTCTTGAGAGAATTATATGTAGGAAATAGTATGTTACCTAGCTATAAGCTAAGTAACATACTATCCATAATAGATATTCTTGAACAAAAAGATTATGCTCGAAAGGGTATTTTGAATAACAATCTTTTTGAATATTTATTGGATAATAAATCGATAGAAGAGTTGAAGAGTATGATATTCGTAGCTTCTCAAGAGAATAATATCAATTTCATCTTAGATTTATATGCTAATTTGAAAAATAGCAATAAATTTGAAGAACAAAGTACAATTAAATTGTGGATTGAAGCTTTATGTATGGCGTGGACCGACTTTTTTTCAAAAATGATTCAACATTTAAAAGATACTGAGCCAGAGAATATAACTTCTCAACAATTATTGATATTTGATGCTTTATGTTATTTGGATACAGAACAATTACATGTTCAAAATCGGGATAAGCAATTAACTCTTTATCTTGCAGAGAATAGTAAAATATTAAGATACGTAAATAAAGATAACTGGAATAATATAAAAATAAAACTCACTCAAAATATCGAAAGGTTACAAACTGAATTTTTGAGCTTTGATAGACTTGACTTATATTACGGAATAGTTGACACAATTATAGATAAAAATTTTTATAAATTAAATTATCAAAATATTGAAGAAATTGCGATATATAAAGATATAATTAGCGAAAATTCTGATCTTAAAAGTTTTAAAGAAAAAAACTTAACTTATATTATGAAGTCGGATGTTGAGGCTTTAAAAAGTAGGATATCTGAAAACATTAATATTTATCTAGAACTATACTTGAAATTTTCCAATGGGATTATTTATGATTCCAGTAAAATTATGCTTCAAGTCTTAAATGATGATAATGTCGAAGATAAAGTATCCTATCTAGAAGCAACTAACCATAAAATAGATAATATCGACGATATTATTGATCGAAGTCTATGGATTAGTTTATTGGAAAGTGACAGCATACAAGTAAATATTTGGAATATCCTAAGATATTATATTCATTCCAGCAAAAATTGGGAACCAGAGTTAATGGATTTTGTAAATCGTTCTCAGCAAAGAATCAAAGTCAGTTTTGATGAAGTTATGGAAATGTTTGAACCAATGAATTTTTTTGGTAATACAGTTAAATTGAATGGGCTAAATGATGATCAGTACGAAGAGATAATAGGTAAGAGTGGTTATAAGTTGGAAGATCTCAAACTAGTGCCCACTACACTCGGTAACAATAAAATACAGATACTCATTGATAACTTGGTAATTCAAATGAGTAATGCTAATTTAAACTATCTTAGAACACATTATCCTGATCTGTCTGTTTATTTTGCAATTCAATATTTCGAAGAGTATGTAAATTTAATCAATAATAACTTTAGTGAAAAAGAAGTAATAGATTTATTGATCTCAAAAATTGGAACAAGCAAAAAAGAAGAACTTTTGTCTAAAATAGATACCACTAAAAAGATAAGTATTGAAAACTTTGAGCCTACTTCTGATATTCTTTTTAATATAGTAGATAAGCATTTAAAAGGAACTGAAATTTCAGTTTTATTACAAAAATATTCTGAATATAGCCTAAAGATACAAAAAAAAATAATCGAAATTTCTAAAATAAATATAGAATTAATGAAATCCAATGATTGTGATAAAAAATTAGTTATGGAAGTTTTGAAATCAGATTTAGACGTAATAATTAAACAACAGCTATTTAAAACAAAAATTTCCATGATGAACTATGACGATATACTATTATTGATTTCGGTAATCAATCTTTCAGAAAGTTATAGAGAATTAGGAGAAGGAAGATGGCCGAAATTTAAAAAAACAGAAATAAACGTTGTTATCATAGATCATCTTGAAAAAACAGGAGTAATATCGTCACAGAGCTTAGAAGATGGACTTATTATTGCTAGAGGGAGAAAAAAATAAAATAGACCCTATAGAGGACACCTTTTTTAGTGTCCATTCTATGGGGTCTATTTTATTTTTTCGATAGGTCTTTTTTAGTTCTAAAAATATAAGTTAAAAATAAGTTTTATAGTTTATGTGATTTTTGTATCAGTAATAATATTTTATGTGTAGTAAGAAAAACTTACTATACGAATTTATTTACAACCTCTTTTTTCACAAGTAACTGGTTGTGATGTTGATTCCCAATCTTGAGGATTATCATTAATTTGTGCGCCACATCCTGTATAATTACCTTCTTTAACATGGACCTTACCATTTTCAGACTTTTTAGTATCATTACCGACATATTTAATTTTTGCCATTAAAATTCCTCCTTAGATAACTGTAAAATTTTATTATTAACTTATATATATGTAAGCGTATACTTATCGCTAGTCTAATACAAGGTCTAAATTGATTGTCTCTGGTCTAATATTAATAAAAATATAAAATAGTTTATAGCGCGTAGTTGTTTTTTTAGCCGAAATAAAATTTAACTGGATATATATATTTATTTTGAACCCTGATAAATAAAAGTTTAAAAAAGAATCCTGTCTCAATTTTTGTAGACGAGATTCTTCATATGTTAGTGAATTCTATATCTTATATTACTAAAGACTTCGATACATTAAATTGCTTAAATTCATGTATGCATATCCCATTCCACTCAAGCTTTCAGATTGATGGTAGGGGGTGTCACAATAATTTACAGATTAAAGTGATCTTCAATGTAACTCCTTAAATAATTATTATACATCGAACCCCAAATTGGAGTACCTTCGTAATAATATAATTTACTGCGACTTACATCATAAATAATCGGCGTTTCAAATAAAGAAAAATGTTTTTTAGGTCTAGAAGTAACAAATTCTATTGCTTCATCTGTCACAAACTCAGATACCAATACATTAAAAGAAACTACTCCATTTTGGAGACCACGTGGTAAACCTTTGTGTTTTTTTGAAGCATATTTTGTACAAACAGATGAATAATTTTCAATAGTATCTATATCAATTTTATCAATATAATGAATAAATGAAAATATCTTTAGTTTTGTTGCTACCCATTGAATTTTAAATTTTTCTTCGTAGGATACTGTTACTAGAGATTCGCCAATTTTAATTTCTTCCATATTAGAAAATCGCTCTGAAATGCTATTTAAATAGTCATTATAATCCATTTTACATCCTCCTAGTTTATATCTTTTCAGCGCCAATATACTTAAATTTACTATATATTAAATTTAATTTTTTTAAACCCCTGATAAAGTATACTTAAAAAAAGAGTAGTACATGAAATTACATAGAAATATGTATCTAGAACCTTGTTAATACAGGGTTACTTTTTTACAATCATTATTTTTCTTATAGAAAGAAATAATAACTAAAATAGCAGTAGCAACCACTGGTTGCTACTATGGAAACCAATAAGTTCTATTAAATTAGGACTATTTGGTAGATAATAAGGTGTCGATTAGAAGGGGGTTAGAAAGGTTATTCTTGAATGGTACACATAATAGATAACTTATTTTCTTCGAAATAATATTTTATACCTACTATTATTTCAATCTAAACAGATAGGTAAAAACAAGTAGCGAGAGGAATGGTTTTTTGGAAAGATATAAGAGTCGAAAAGAATTAAAAGCGGAGGTGAAAGAGGTATTACGTGGCAGATGGAAAGAAGCCATTTTATTAAGTGCTATACCAATAATTTTAACAATAATAGGGGTAGCGATTACTTTATTATCCTATTCCTTTATTCAGCAAAGAATCGGTTTATTTTCTGATATAGGGACGAATATTAACAGGTATGAGTCATCATATACTGAAGACTTTTGGTCTACCATCTTTGGAGCCTTATCTACGTTTATTGCTATTGGTATTTCATATACTTTTTTAGATTGGTTAAGAAACCCAACTATGCGTATTGAACCAGTTAAACAAGCTTTTCAAATATTCACTAAAAAATACTTTTTAGGTACGTTTTTAATTTATATTTTCACCGGATTTTTTACCTTATTATGGGCATTTCTTTTTATCGTACCAGGAATTATAAAAACAATATCTTATTCTCAAGCCTATTTCATTTATAAAGATCAAAAAATACTAACTGAAAATGGAAAAGTATCTGCTCTCGATTGCATAACAGAAAGTAGAAAAATGATGGATGGCCATAAGTGGGAATACTTTGTATTACAGTTAAGCTTTATTGGCTGGGGCATTTTAAGCATTCTATCTCTAGGAATCGGATTTCTATGGTTAAAACCATATGTATATTGTATATATGCAGCATTTTATAACAATCTGACTGAAAATAGTCATTTTGACGAGTCATTAGATGACTTTTAATCTACTTAAGTTATGTATAAATAGCTAGACTAAAAAAAAGAGTAGTTCTAAATTGTTTATTATCAATAAATAAGTTTATTGAAGGGACAATTAATACAGAACTATAATAGAGTATGCTTACCATTTAAGGTGTCGACAATTGCGCTATATTAGCAAAAATAGTTTAACTTCAATAGACTATAAAGAAAGTACAATAGCAACTAAACTCACGTGTGACTATAATTAAGGAGCGATATTTTATGGGCAAAACAAAATGGTATTCCGGAGGAAATGAACGAGCAAAACAAGCAGCAAATATTATTACTGATCTATTAGATGATTTAAAAACAAACTTAGAAAACGAGTCGCTACAAAATGTATTAGAGAATTATTTTGAAGAATTAGAACAAAAGGGCGCTTCTATTCCTATGATTTTAAGTCGTATGAACTTAGATATTTCTAAAGCAATCAGAAATGATGGAGTTACTCTATCAGACTATCAATCTAAAAAACTAAAAGAATTGACTTCCATATCCAATATTAGATATGGATATTAACAGTGTACAAAAATAGATAAATTCAATTATTCCTAATTAAATTAATGTATAAGGTCACAGTAGTTATAGTGACCTTATTAAATATCAATTAAATTATATAGCCAGTCGTTCCTTTAATTTATCTAATGTTTTTTATAAATATTAACTACATGAAATTAGATAAAATCATGTATTGAGGATCCTTTTTTGCTAAGAGTTTCTTGTCTCATCATTTTAGACAAAAAAAGATAGCGACATACTTTTTTTAAGTATGTTGCTATCTTTCGTAGTGCGTCCAAGCCGACCAAATAATGACTTCTTTTGTGTCATTATCAACCGAGTAGACCACCCTATGCTGTATATTTAATCGACCTGAATACTTATCTTTTAAATTTCCGACTAACTTCTCATAAGGCGGTGGATTTTGAAACGGGTTTTCTTTTAAAATTTCCATTATATCTTTAAACTTTTGATTTAAATGAGCCGATTTTAAATTTTTAAGGTCTTTCATCGTTGATTTTGCTAACTTTATAGAGTATCCCAATCGATATCCTCCAGTGCAACAAATTCATTTTCTTTTTCACGCTGTTGAATTACATCCGCTACGCCAGAAGATTTAAGGTATAAGGTTTCTTGAATCGCGTCCCAGTCTTTTTTACTGACCATAACCGCTGCACTTTCTTCATTTTTACCAGAGATATAAACGGGTTCGTTGGTTTTGTTGACGTCTTTTAGTAGTTGGTAAAAGACTTTTCTAGCTTGGCTAGGGTTTACGATTGACATAAGTTATTCCTCCTTTTGGTTTCTTTTATTATAACGTACTCAAACGAGTACGTCAATTTGTTGTGAATACACGAAATTGCTTATAATAGTGTATTAATATCCTTATCAAAACTGTATTCTTTTTCTTGAATTATTTTATACTAATATTTTTATGCTAAGATATAATAGTATAAAAATAATAAAATATATTTGTAAAAGGAGTATATCTATTTATGAAAAAAAAAGTTTTTTTTATTTCTCTAAGTGTTCTTCTACTTTCAATTGGCGGTTGTTCAAGTAATACAAACGAAGAAGAAGCCACAATTGTTTCTTCAGATAAAACTTCAACCATAGAGTCAACGATAGAGAAAGAAAAGGATTCAGAAAAACCTTCTATTTCAGAAGATTCGGTAACAAATGACTCATCATCACAAAATGAAACAGATCAATCTGTTGTATCCTCATCTAAAGATTCTTCAATTGAAAGTGATGAGAAGGATTCTCCTATAAAAGAAGCTATAAATCCCTTATCAGAATATACTGACGAACAGATTGAGTATGCTCGTATTTGGTTACAACTTGGACCTAATCAGGATATAGATGGACTATACATAAAAAAAATCTCCAAAGGCTCAAAGTTGAATCCAGATGACGAATATAGTGCAATATATCCCGAAAACGTCATACAATTAACAGGTTCAAGATTAGTAGATGGATCAATAACCTATAAAAGTAATGGAAATGGAACGATTGTTGTTTACAAAGTTCCGCAGCGATGGGACTATAGTCCGGTAACGCCAGAAATTGTGGATGGTGTAAGTTTAGGTACGAAACAACTTCTTGAAGATACTTATCAGGTTGAGGTGGATACAGGTAACCCTGAGGATATAAAATCTTTAATAGGGATAGAGATTGAAGAAGTACAATAGATTCCAAAAAGTAAAAGAACAGTTTATATTCTTTATAATAAAAATCCTATTACAAAAAACGATGTATACTTATGTCCAAGAAAATTAAGGCAGAGGTATAGGAGATGCGGATGGTTTCTTGGACTCTTTAATTATTTTAATAAGTTATCAAAAGTAACAAATCATTCAGATTATAAGCAGAGGTGAGTATAGTGAAAAAAAATATTTTTATATGGGGATGTATACTTACAACCGTATTTATACCTACCCTATTAGGGGACGATATTGAAAAAATAAAAATAAGATTTATAGCTTTTTACGTGTTAACAATTATAGCATTGGTTTCAAATTCAGCTCAAATAAATAAAAAAAATAATAAATAATTTTACAATCGGCGTTATAAAAAAGGTATAACTAATATTTTGTAGTTTTTTTACTTATATATCGATTGCTTTTAGTAGAATGAACGTTAGTAATACGATTAGATACACGAAATGTATAGAATCGTGTATCTAGAAATTTGTATTAACAAGGTTCTTTAATTTTTTTATATTTAATCAAAGTAGAACAACTCTTCAAATTTTTTATCTAAAGCGATACATAATATCAATGCTAATTTTGCTGTAGGAACAAACACACATCTCTCTATTGAACCAATCGTATTTCTAGAAACACCGATCATATCTGCGAGTTGTTGTTGAGAAAGCCCTAATTCTCTACGGGTGTCCTTTAAATGATTTTTCAGTACTAAATCTGTCTCTTCTGAATAATTTTTATCTTGTTTACTCATATTGTTTCGATCACATACCAAACTAAGAACGCAATTCCAATAAAACCAGTAACAATACCATATACCAAGGTATCTTTTTCTTTCGTTTGCTTATAACGATTAAAGCTATGAAAAGATAAAAAAGATAATGGGATTGCACCAGTATCTCCAAACGGCAAATTCATATATATTTTATAGATAGTTATAAGCATGATTAACATAGCCATAGCAAAGAAACCTTTCTCATCACTCATATTATTGATATGGTCGTTGCCTTCATCTTTTTTTTCATTTCGGTAACTGTTTAATATCTTTTCTTTTTTCATAATTATCCTCCTTTTATAATGACAAGTTTATTTGTCTGAATAAAGAATAACTCAGACAAGTACGCTTGTCAATGCTGCTCTTTATTTGAACAATCTTTTGATACATGAAATTAGATAGATTCATATATCGAGAATAGTAAAAAACACCAAACGAGTGTAAAGATATCTTTACACTCGTTTGGTGTTTTGTCATTATATATGTAAAGATATCTTTACTTAAATTAGGAGGTTCAATTAATGAATGTGATTAACCATATACGAGATATCCGTCAAAAGAAAGGAATAACTCAAATGAAAATGGCTGAGGATCTACAAGTTACTCGGCAAACTATAAATGCAATTGAAAAGAATAAGTATAATCCTAGTTTAGAGTTAGCACTAAAATTAATAGCATATTTTGATATGCCAATCGATGAAATATTTATTTTAGAGGAGGATAATAAATGAGCATAAAAGACAGAGAAGTAAGTGTGCAACAATTAACAAAATGGGTACCATATTATCTTATTACCTGTACGTTTCTAGGTGCAGTTTTGGGTTCATTTCTTATTTACTACTTTCAAGGTGAGTTTCCATATGAAGTTCTTACTGCTGGCCTAGTAGCAACTCTCTTTTTGACAGTCATTGAAGTAATAAAGCAAAAGAAAAAGAAAAATAATATCCCTGACGCAGACGAACGAGTTATTAAAAATATTTCTCGATTTTTTGCATATACGTCACATATTCTTACAAGTATTTTATTTATTTCTCTAGGAGTTTTTACACTTTTAGGTAAGGAATCTATTTCAATTTTTTATTTATGGATTCTTTTCTTCTCTTACATCTGGATTGTAGGAATAGGAGCTCTTATCATTAAAAGAAAGTAGTCGCGTTTAAGATAATAGTTAATTTTTATTAATACATGAAATTGGATAAAGTTATGTGTTCAGAACCTTGTTCTATCAGGGTTCTTTTTTTATAGAATTATACGATAATTCTACCATTTCAAAATTTTTAATGGTTATGACCACAGTAAAACGATAAAAAAATCTGCTAATTCATTTAAACTATTGTATCTACTCTAATGAATGATATAATTTACTTGTTGTAATATATATTTGTCATATCAGGAGGAATAATATGGCTAAGAATTTAAGATTAAAGGCAGCACGAGCAAAGAATGATCTATCTCAACAGCAATTGGCAGATGCTGTCAATGTTACTCGACAGACCATCAGCGCTATTGAAAGAGGAGATTACAATCCGACAATCAATTTGTGTAGAGAGATTTGTAAAAAATTGGATTTAACTTTAAACGATTTATTTTGGGAGGAATAAACATGAAACAATACGATGAATACCAGAAATTAATGAGATATAAATATGGCTATTATTCGTTTATTTATTTAATCAGTCTATTAGCACTAAATTATATCCTTGGCTTATTTTTTAATTTTCAATGGGGAGCAACCAAAGAGACAGAGATGTTGATTATAATGTTTGTAGTCGCCATCTTTTTTGCGAATATAAGTGTCTATCATAATGCCTATTTTCGTAAAAAAGATGATAAAAAAGGCTACTCTTGGCTACTTTTAATTGTAGGATTGTTAGGCCTATATACAACTTATCAAACTTTTTTAGTTAGACCTGAAGAAATAATGATAAATGGAAAAATAAATGAAGGCGCTACTCAATTTTTTTCAGGAATTCTGTTTGTATCTATCCCCATTACTTACTTTATAAAAAATAAAATAGATGAAAAAAGAGAGAGAAAAGAAGGGTAAATATTCAGAAAGTAAATAATACATGAAATTAGACATACTCGTGTATCATTAAACTTATAGAATTATAGTTTTATATTGTTCTAATTATCTTTAAAAGATTTTCGATGGTTACTAACACGATGGTTTTAAAGGGCTTGGGGCAAGATCAAGGCGTTTTTTTCGTCGTTGATGTCGGAAAAATATGGCATGTCCGAAGCAGCAAGAAATCAATGGGTCAAAAAACTAGAAACGAATCTTTATGAGCTTCGCTCAAAAGTAAGTTCAAATATCCAACGGGTATTTTATTTTCATGTGGTTGATAACCGGTATGTTATTACGCATGTTTTTACGAAAAAAACCGATAAAACACCCGAAAATGAGAAGAAACGTGCACGAGAGATCCGAAAAAAATTTATGGAGGAATAACTAATGGAGACAAGTACAGTAAGTAGCTATATTTCTCGTCGACGTGCAAAAGACAAGAGTTTTGAAGAAGCCTTTGTGGGTGAAAGTGAACGCTTAGAAGTCGCTGTTGCTTTAAAAACGTTGAGAGAAACCGAAGGATTGACGCAACGACAATTGGCCGAAAAAGTTGAAAAACCCCAATCTACGATTGCACGTATTGAAAACGGAAATATGAATGTGACGTTTAAGACGATGAATGACATCGCTAAAGCATTTGATAAAGTTATCGAAGTTAAATTTGTATAGCTAATAGAAAAAGTTCCTCACAATCAGACTAAAGAGACTGATTGTGAGGAACTTTTTCTAGTTATTTAAGAATCACTTTCCAATAACTTACGGGTACGATAACGAAAGAACATAGAGCTAGCATAATAAGAGAAAAGACAAATCCATACTATGTTGGGAATACGATTTGATAAAGAGCCACCTAGCAAAAATAAAGTAATTAAAATATGTAACATTTCGTTTGAAATGACTAACGATTTAAATTTTTTCTCTTTTTCTTTATTTTCTGATAAATTTTTGAGTTGATCTGGAAAGATAGAAGCCACAGTGAAATAACGTACAAAAATTGAAGTGTATTTTCCTGACAAAACTTTGAAAATACTAACTAAATCCCAACTTATCATTAGTATAACAAGAAGATAAACTATGTAATCTATCAAAATAAAGCCTCCTTTTCAATTTAAAATAGGTAATAATGATACTAGTAGATAAATAATACCTCCTACTACACATCCTAGGAAAAAAATAATTAGATTCCTTCTATTTTTCATTTTAAAACCTCCCATAAATAAGGCTATCACAATTAAAAAAGTAATTAGTAGAACGATAAAATCTTAATTATATTATCACTAATTTTAATACACGTATAAATTTGCTTGAATTAATGTACTTAGAACCTGTTTTACTAATTTTTTTTTATATTAGTATGCTTCAAGGAGCAAATCCATAATATAAAATTTCAAAGATAGGTTGTCCCAGTATTAAAATTCCAACTATTGCACCTACATAAAAAAACTGGAAGATTCTTTTCAATAAGGGGAATTGATCTTGTGCGCCTATTTTTTTTAGTCCATACCATGCAAAAACGAGTAATAAGGGTATGAATAACAAAAAATATGAAATATTAACAAATGTAGCAAATCTTTCAAACCTTTCAAATCCTTTATTATGGATAGTTTGTAAATCAATAAATTTTCTTATCCAAAGGAAGAGAAATGACAGCTGCAGAAGACAAGCAAAAATAGTAATACTATAATTAATGGGCTTCTTTTCTTTTCTGACTAATAAATAAATAATTCCAATATAAATGATACTTAATAGAATCGCGTAAAATGGTTTAAAGATGAACAATAATACCGCCTCTTTTCTTTAGCTAAACACTATTAATTTTATCTCATTATATTTAACACACATATTCTAAAAAATAGTTTTATTTACTGATCTTATTTCTTTTAGATAGTAGTGAAAAAATACCTAATATAATACTTACGAATACAATAATATATAATTCTTTGTAAGTAATACTAATGATTGAGTTGTTTTTTACAAAGAAATAGTTATATAAAATTAAAAGAAGAAAAAAATTTGCCATAAGGCTCGACGTTTTTTCAAAAAAAAGTTGTATAACATTAAAGTAATTTTACTTCATATGTAACCATCCTCTCAACTATAGAAAAACTTACTTTGTCTCCAGTATTATCTCTTATCTTAATTGAAAAGTAACGCACTCCTTGGTTTACAACTAGCAACCATTGGTTTACATTTATCAAATAAGGACTCTATTGTTTAAAAAGCAATAGAGTCCTTATTACATTAAATCCAAGATTCTACATAAAATCATGTAAACAGAACCTTAATTTACCAAGTTTCTGTTTATTTTTGATATTTGTCCTTATTCTTGGAAATAACCATAATTATAAACAAGAAACATACTAAAGTTAAAGCCATATAAAGTGCACTCCTTATGTTATATTTTGCTTAAAACAAAAAAATTGTAATACATGAAATTGCTTAAAAACGTGTATCTAAGACCTTTATAAAATAGGGATTCTTATTTGCTCAAATGATCAATATACTGTTTAGCTTCAAGTAACCCAGCTCCAGTAGCCAATCTATATTCTTTAATAGCCTTAATTTTTTCTCCCTTTGAGATAAGCTCTAAAACAATTATTTTTAGTTCATTATTTGTTGGATCGGGTAAATCAACATGCTTACTGATAGTAGTCAATTTCGTTTTTATAAGATCAACTTCTGTCTTTAACTGTCTAATGCTTGAAGTAAGGGATATTATTATTGCAATAAGTAAAAAAATAACTATATTATTCATTTTTTAAACTCCTTATAATTATTATTTTTATGTAACTTTATAGATATTGATATTGTCGCTAATTTTTTTACTTTATTCAAGAGACCATGTTTGATTAAATTTCGTTATTGAGTAAATGTCATAATAGTGTATCTAGAATCTAGTTAAATCAAAGTTAGTTTAGACAATATTCTAAACTACAAAACACCCTAATATAATAATAAGTGCTGCTGAAATATAATTTAGTTTTTTAAACATAAAACGACCTTTTTTATTTGCCACTGAGTCCCTCATAATAGCTTAGCAAACATATTCTATGCCAAAATAAACAGCAAGTGCAACTATTCCTATGAACGGAATAGATAACAGCACTACTAAAGACACCTTTGGTAGAAGCATAGGTTTAAAATTTTTGTTATTCAAAAAATAATAGATTATCGGCATCGCTATCACAATTCCTATTACAGGACTTATAGTTAACAATAGATCAAATTCATAAGGAGAAAAAAAGCTGCTGACCAGATTGATTCCAAGACTAAATAGGATCATTTGAACTAATAAGGATTTAAAAGTGACAATTCTTATTTCTATCTTTTTATTCCGTTCCATTCGAATTCCCCCTTTTTTTTATAAATAATATTTAAATATTATTATTGCTCCTTTTTTAATGTAATATATTTGGATATAATTCTTAACTAGATAGACTTATCTAGTTTTTACTCTATTTACTTATCACTCTATTTCAAGGAGCAAATCCATAATATGAAATTTCAAAAATAGGTTGTCCTAGTATTAAAATTCCAATTAACGCACCTATATAAAAAATTACGAATATTATTTTTAATGAAAAGAACTGATCTTGGACTAATATTTTTTTACTTCCATACCAAGCAAAAATGAGTAATAAGGGTACAAATAACACAAAATATGAAATAGTAACAAATGTAGAAAAATTTGCATACGCCTGAAATCCTACATTTTGGCTAGTCATTAAAAAGATAGATTTTTTGAACCAGAGAAACAGAAAGGATAACTGAAGAATACATGCCAACATAGTAAGATTATAATTAATATACTTTTTTTCTTTTCTAACTAATAAATAAATACTTCCAACATAAAAAATTCCTAATAAAACCGCGTAAAATGGTTGATATAAAAACAATAATACCGCCTCTTTTCTTTACCAAAACACTATTAATTTTATCATACTATTTTAAATACGCACATTTTAAAAAAGTGTTTCTATGCAGAAGCATATACATTGGGTAATATAATATTAAATACATGAAATGATATAAAAATATGTATTTAGAACCTTGTTAAATCAAGGTTTTTTTAAGTAATTATAACCTAATCTTGCTGTTTGGTACGTAGGTAATAAATGTAAATATAGGGTATAAGAATGCAAATAAAACTTATTCCTCCTACGATTAATCCATTTATTGGACCAGATTTACCCGTGAAGGGGACAAAAATTCCAATTGCCATAGAAATAAGTGCAATAATAACGATGGAGATAATAAGGCTTCTTTTAGGAGCTTTTTTACGAACTTCATGATCTACACTAATATTCATGGAGAATAATGTTAATGCAGTAGTTGAAACGATAAAAACAAACCATAATGGGCTTTTGTACATTACTTCTGATCCTCTAGTAATCCAGTCATATCCTAATATACTTAAGATACCTAGAGTTTGAATCGCATATGCGTTTCTGATATTTTTTAGATTCTTTAATATTAAACGTTCATCTGTAATTTTTTTCAATTTATATTAGTCCCTTTCTTTCCAAAATAGTTCATCTAGTGTTTTATTGACTGCGTGGCAGATATTAAGACATAGTTTTAAAGAGGGATTATATTTGCCTTTTTCAATTAGACTAATCGTTTGACGAGTGACGTCTACTTTTTCAGCTAATTGTTGTTGTGTTAAATCAACCTGAATACGCGCAACTTTTATTCTATTATCCACGAATACTATTGACCTCCTTTATTATCCCTTATAGGGAGAGTGTAACATATAAAAAACATTATTCAATATATATATTACACAACTTACAATTCTATTTGTTTATTTAAAAATATAAATTAACACATGAATTTAGATAGTTTCATGCATCTAAAATATAAAAGGTTTATAATTTATTCTTTTTTGATAATTATTCATTGATAGCATTCACCGACTGATAATTTGGTGTTTTCTCATCCTAGTGGTTAAGAAATAAAGGATGGCAAATCGTGTGGTAACTTAATTATACAGGATGTCTCTTTTTTGTATCTGTTTCTGTAACCTATTAATTATACCTCTACAATATTTTTTGTCGTTATTCTCTGTAACATTCAGTAATACAACCTCTTTTATACTATTTATAAAAATGGTAGGATAGAGCTGCATAAATTAACTTTTAATTAGACTAAGGAGAAAAAATGACAAACATTTTATTAAGCATGTTTTACCCAAAAGAAAAATGGAGTGAATCGCTAGAGAGACTCTTAGAAAATAAAAAAATACTTGTACTCGCATTTTCCTTTGCAGAAGAATTCATTAGAAATTCCCAAGAGTGGTCGGATAAGTATGGAGCACCATCGGGAGAATACTATGTTTCGATGATTGAATCTTTCTCGAGCTACGGTGTTCCAGTAGAAAATATTTTTTTTGCCAATTATTTTGAAGATAATCCTGAAAAGCTGAAAAATGAAATCCAGTCATTTGATATTTTATTTTTTCCTGGTGGTGCTCCTGACGAATTGTTTAAGCGGATAGAAGAGTTCAATTTAACAGACAAAATAAAAAAATTTAAGGGGACAGTTATCGGATTTAGTGCAGGCGCTATGGTTCAAATAAAAGATTTTCATCTAACTCCAGACGGACATTATACTGAATATACTTATCATGAAGGTTTGGGATTAATTGATTCATTTGACATAGAAGTTCATTTTGAGGAAAATGATAAAGTGATGAGAGATTCAATTAATCGTTGTATAAAAGAAACACAAAAGCCTGTTTATGCTATTGGAGACAAAGGTGCAGTACTTGTTGATCAGGGAAAAATAATAACGTTAGGTGATGTCAAAAAATATCAGTAATACAAATTTATAAAGTGCAGTCTGAGCAGTTTATAATATGGATGATTCAGGTTATTGTAAAGAAATTTATTAAAAAATAACCGTTAACCTACTAAAGTTAAAAGACGGTTATTTTTTTGTCATTATTTTGCTTTATCATATTTTCATATGACTACATCTGTCTAGTTATTGTAGGTATAATACCAATACATGAAATTAGATAAAATCATGTATTATAGAAAACACACTAATATTTTAAAGAATAAGAAAAGGAGATTTTATATGAATATTCGGAAACTAAATGAAGATGATACGGAAAAGTATCAAGCATTAAGACTAATAGCATTAAAAAAAAGCCCTGAAGCATTTGGTTCTACATTTGAAAGAGAAAAAAACTTTACTCTCGAAACGGTTAAACAACGAATTCTATCAACAGAAACAAAATTTACTTTAGGAGCTTTTGACAAAAAAAATGCTTTAATGGGTACGGTTTTATTTGTCCGAGATAGTAATATTAAAATGCAGCATAAAGGTTCTATTTTGGGGCTTTATGTTTCTCCTGATAGTCGTGGGCAAGGAGTAGCCAAATCCTTATTAAATAAAGTTATTGAAGTTGCAAGGAGATGGAATGGAGTGGAACAGATTAATTTAACAGTGGTTTCATCTAATTTATTTGCTAAAAAAATATATTCTGATCTTGGCTTTGAAGTTTTTGGAACTGAAATGAAAGCCATGAAATATGATAACCAATATTATAATGAAGACATGATGGTCTTATTTTTATAATACTACATAGAGTTAGAATACATGAAATGATATAAAGTCGTGTATCTAGAACCTTAAACGAATAAGGTTCTTTTTTCTTAGGAATTGTATCCAAATATTAAAGTCCAAAATAAAACCCACAACAATACTAGCGTCATTGTAATCCCAATAACTATGTTGACTATAGCTGCCGACTTGCTTTTTTTCCATATTTTAATTCCAGTAATAATGAGTGCAATTCCTACAAATAAAAATACAAGTTCAATTAACAAAAAAGGCCACTTAATTTCAATCATTCTTTTTAAGAAGTGCATATTATACCTCTTTCTTTTTAACTAAATTTTTTAGATACATGAAATTGGATAAAAACGTGTATCGCGAATCCTATTCCAATAGGGTTCTTTTTTTATATCGCCCTCCAATACATGATTTTGTGGTATAATAAACAAAATCATGTATTACTTTTGTGAGAGGAGAGGGCTTTTAAATGAGTTACAACGTCCAACCATTACGGACTCAGCAAGAAATAAACGACTTTTTATTTTGTTTAAGACGCAATAAAAACGCAGATCGGGATGTTTTTCTGTTTTTGATCGGCATTAATAGCGGGTTGCGCATGTCTGATATCGTAAAATTGAAGAAACAAGACCTGATTTCCTCAAAAAATCCCCGTATTGTCGAAAAGAAAACGGGAAAGACGCGTATTTTATATTTGAGTAGTTTACAAGACTTGATCCAAGACTATACAAAAAAACTAGAACCCGAGGATTATCTGTTTCCTAGCACCAAAGGTGGACATGTAGAAGTGAATACAGTCTATCAGATGTTTCAAAAGGTCGCTAAGCTCTTAGGAAGAGACGATATCGGCACGCACACGCTGCGGAAGACGTTTGGTTACCACTATTACAAGAAAACCAAAGACGTGGCCACACTGATGGAAATATTCGGTCATAGCAGTGAGAAAATCACAAAGCGCTATATTGGGATCAATGAAGATGAAATTAGTGAGACGTTATTGAACTTTAGACTAGGATTTTAAGTGTACAATTGCTAATAACCTAGATTTCATTTAGCCAATCAATGAAATCATTAGTCATTTCTAAATTAAACTCGTGGTTGATACCTTCATAAATTTTAAAATTTATATTTTTTCGTTTTTTATTAGTTAATAAATAGTGATAATAGTTATTTTGACCGTTAATTGAAATTATATTGTCCGAATCTCCATGCATAATCAATAATGGAGATTCACAGTTAGTTTGTTCAACTGGGTCATATTCTTTTAACGATTGTTCTTCTTTAATTGAAAGATTACCTCGATTGTCCATCTTTCTAAAAATTGTTTCTGATAAAAGAAAAGATCCTGATCCATTAATACTTGCTGCCCCACCTAAGGTTGACTGCTGACCATATATTCCCGTTACAATAAACCCACCCATAGAATTTCCCAATAGGATAAGCTTTTTTTTGTCAATTTGTAATAAGCTCACAAATTCGTCAAACTCGTCTATACTATTAGTTATTACTTTCCAGAAAAATTCTTGCCTATTCTTTGTTTCAAACGGTTTATTTAATGGGTTTCTACTATCATGATAAATTACTTCTGGGATAACAACGGTGTATCCTTCCTGAGCTAACTTTTCAGCTAAATTAAAATAATGGTCAATGCTACCGCCCCACCCATGGTAAATAAGGATTGTTTTTTCAGTATTTTTATTATTATTGGGTTTAAAAATAGCGTATTTGAATTGGTTATTAGTAAGTACTTTCAAAATGCTCCCCCTTTAAAATGCAAAGTACATAAATGATTTCTACTAAATAAGTATAACATTTGTTGTTATTAAAGTGATTTTTAAAAACAATAACTAAACAATTATTTATCTAATCAATAAGTTTATTGGATATTTTGCTATAATAATCATTATTCAAGTAGAAAAGGAGTAGTTGTATGGAATGGTACGAGAACCGAATTTTATCTGCAAAAAATGGAACTAATCCAATGTTGATAAAAGAACTAAAAGGTGGTTATGCTGTTTTTGGAGATGTACAGTTTTTACCCGGATATTGTGTTTTATTACCAAAAAGAGAAGTGAATTCTTTAAATGACTTACCTTTAGAGGAACGTGAACAGTTTCTTTCTGACATGAGTATTTTGGGAGATGCTATTATACATAGTTGCAATCCTATCAGAGTGAATTATGACATTTTAGGAAATACTGATAACTATTTACATGCTCATGTTTTTCCACGTTTTAAATGGGAAAAAGAAGAACGAAGACGTATGCCTGTGTGGTTGTATGATAGTTCTAACTGGCAAAAAAAGGAAACGGCTTATAATCCTAAACAGCACGATGAAATACGCAATAGCATTCTAGATTATTTAAACAAACATTATTCCTAATAGTTATTTAATCAGGTAACATACCTAACTACAATTACATAAAGTAAAAGGGGAATATGAGTATGGATAGATACCATAGGGCATTTGGAGTTTATGGAATACTTTATAGAAAAAATAAACTTTTAGTTATCAAAAAAACAAGTGGTCCCTATATTAATAGATTTGATTTACCTGGAGGTAGTCAAGAATTTGGAGAAAGATTAGAAGATACTTTAGTTAGAGAAATCAAAGAAGAAACTAATTTAACAGTGAAAGCTTTTCAACAGTTAGGTGTAGTTAATTTTCTGTATCCATGGAGATATGAAAATACTAATATGAATAATCATATAGCTACATTTTATGAGATTGATTCTTTTATAGGAGAAAATTTTGAAAAGGTAGATCAATTTCTTGGTCAAGACTCTGTAGGTTCCATATGGTTACCTCTGGAAGAATTAACTGAGGACAATTCTTCTCTTTTAGTATTAAAAGCAAAAGAATATATCCAAAAAGGAACCTTTATAGATAAAGGCTGGATTCTTGATAAATGGAATATATTAGATTCACCAGTATATTAATTAATAAAAGCATTAGTTTACATAAAACCCAAAAAAAGTACTCGTAACCCTGAATAATTTAAAATTAGTACATTCTAAATTATAAAAGCTAGTTGTAGGCATATTTTTAGCCCTACAACTAGCTTTTATTTATGCTTAAAGAAGAATAGTCAAGAAAGGTGGGATGATTATGTCGAATCGTTTAGCGTTAGCTTTAAGAATTTTAGAAGGGAATAAAGTTCTTTTTTACCTTCCTGAAGAGAAAAAAGAAGTAGAAGTTCTGGTAGAAGGGTATATTTTTGCAGATCTCAAAGAAAATATAAACAATGAAGAAGGCTATTATTTACTTTTAGAAACAGAAGCTGATGGAGTTGTTGAGCATGGCGAACTCATCTAATACATTTCATAAATGGTTATTGGAAACGCTACACGAGAATGAGTTAGTGTTGGACTTAAAGAATATAACGCTAAAAAATGAGCTTCAGAATAGTTTGCAAGCTCTGAACGATTTCTTAGTCGATGATTGGTTTAGTAGCGAAGAGGGTACTTCTATTGCCGATCAAGTTGAAATTAATTTAGACAAACAAAGGGAAAATCATCTTCAGAAAGATTTTCCGTTATTTATAGCAGGAAATCTTGAATTAACGGTTTCAAAAAGTACAAAGAATAAAGGGTATCAAGTTACAACGTTTAATCATACAGGAGCATTATCAGATCATCAGGAGAATTCATTAAAAGGCTGTTTGAAGTATTTAAAAGAATTAAATGCCTATCCTTTAGATAAACACCTGTCAAGCTACTTTAGCCAAGAGGGGAGTATAGCAATGGCCAACCAGTATAAAAAAATTTCAGAAGCTGAAAAGAAGAAAGAAATTGATCAACTAACCGAAAAAATGACTACACAAGTTCAAACTTATACAGAAACAACTGAACAGATGACGGAATTACTTGATTTTATGAGCCAGTTCAGAGATTACTCTATCCGGAATCAATTCATGATTCGCTCGCAGCATAAAGGAGCAAATGGAGTAGCATCCTATCAACGATTTAAAGAATTAGGCTTTCCAGTTCAAAAAGGAGAAAAAGGGATTAAAATTTGGGTTCCAATGACTGTTACCCAGTTTAAAACTAAAGATGGTGAATGGAAAAATCAAACGAAAGCAACGATAGAAGAAAAGGAATGGATAAAGAAAAATCAGTCTACAGATAACGTCAAAACATTTACGCGTTTTAAGTTAGGGACGGTTTTTGACGTGACACAAACACACGCGAAACCAGAAGATTATCCAGCTATTTTCCCAAATAAAAAGAATCAGTTTGATTTTGGAGGGAAAGACTTAGATTTATTGAATCAATCACTACTGGAGTATTCAAATAGCACTAATATTCCAATAATTAAAGAGCCGTTTCGTGATTCGGCTGCTAAGGGGTATTATATGCCGTCTACACATTCTATTACCCTCAATACTAAAAATACAGAAACCGAGAATGTACACACGTTAATTCATGAATTAGCACATGCTGAGATGCATAACAGTAGCAAACTAAAAAATAAAGAGTTAACTATGCAGGCAGCACCTGTTCTTGAATACCAAGCAGAAATGACAGCGTATGTAGTAGGGAAGTATTACGGATTAGATACAGAAAATCATTCCTTACGGTACATATCTAAATGGACGAATAATTTAGAAAAAGTTGAGGACAAAATAAACTCTTTATCAGAAGTGAAAAAAGTTTCTGAGAAATTGATTGATCAACTGGATTTGATTATTGAACAAACAACCGAAAGAAAACAAGGACTGAGCCCCGATAAGGTCGAAGTAATTGCTACAAAGTTAGGATTTTTGACAGATAAAAACAATCAAAATCAATACAAGCAATTAAAAGATACAAGTCTTAAAATAAACACCATTCAACTATTAAAAAATAACCCTAGCGATAAGTTAACTCTTTATTCGATTGAACTTGTCTCTAAGGAACAGACATTTGATTATGTTATGGCTACGGGTAAAAATAAAAAAGAGATTGCAACCGATTGGTTAGGAGAAAAGACTGCTAACGATTGGCTAAAAGAAGACGTTAAATATCACGTGTTGCATAAGGATCTTAATCAAGAACTAAATACAGAAAAAATAATGGATATAGTCAACCTAACCGAAAATGAGAAAGTATCAATGGGTGATTTTTCAAATCAGAATAAGATTGATAAAAACATGTTAGCTTCTCCATCTTTATAAAAAGAGTATAAGAATCTATTGATTGTTTTGATTAGAAAAGTAAAAATTTAATTTTCGTTCAATCTATTTATCTCAAAAAAAAGAATAGCTGTCAGCTATTCTTTTTTTTAAACTTTTCTTGTTTTTTTTCATTTACGTATTGAGAAAAAGCCCTTAATAATTCTTCTGTTTCTTCAACTGATAAATGTTCACATTCAAAATAATTTTCTAGTAATGCGCCTTTTTGAATGAGTCTTCTCGTTCGTTCTTTTCGTTCCTTTTGAGAGTCTAATTGAATGGATCGTTCGACTCGATTGATTTCTTGTTGCAGTTGTTTAAAGTGATTACTCATAGGTTTAACCTACTGTAGGTGAATCAACTGAATTACTAGAGTTTAAAGATTGATCTTCATTCATTAAATCATAGCTATCTTTTAAATTATTTACAAATTCTTTTATTTCATTTTTTGTTAAGGATTCGTAGTTTAAATCAAATTGGCTAATCAATTCTTTTCCTAAAGTATTTTCAATTTTTTCTTTTTCCTCTAAGAGCTCTTTTTTTAACTTTTCTATTTGTTCTAATTTTTTTGAAATGTTTGACATGATATTTTTCCTCCCTTAATGTTTAAATTACTATACAAACTAGTATGACAGAAAGATAAATAATTGTAAAAGAAAAAGCAAAATGGTAAAATAGTCCCTGTAAAGGGCGCACTTATACTCCATTATTTACTACGTAAATAATGGAGTTGTGCTCATAGAAATAAATTTTTATTTTTTCCGCTTATCGTTCCCTTAAAAAAATTCCGTGTGATAAAATTCGCTCTCGCTCATGTTAAGTAAATAAAACCAGAAAGGAGATGAGACCATGGCTATTTATCATTTGTCTGCAAAAATTATTTCTAGAAGTAAAGGTCAATCGGCCATTTCAAGTGCAGCTTATCGTTCAGGTGATAAATTGTATAGCGAGCGGTATAACGAAACAAAACTCTACCGTCGAGATATACAGCCTGTTACGTTTATATTGAAGCCTACTCATGCTCCTGACTGGTGCTTAAATCGAGAACGATTATGGAACGAAGTTGAAAATTATGAAAAATCAAAGAATGCGCAACTTTCTAGAGAATTTAATGTTGCATTGCCTGTGGAATTATCGGTTTTCGAACAAGAAAAATTAACGTTAGACTATTGTCAGAAAAATTTTGTCGACCTTGGAATGGTGGCGGATATTTCTATTCATAGAGACGATGAAATGAACCCTCATTTTCACGTAATGTTGACGACTCGCCCTTTCGATGAAAATGGCAATTGGGACGTAAAATCGCGTAAAATTTATATTAATGATGAAGAAGGTAATCCGATCTATACAAAAAGTGGCTACCGTCAAAATAGAAAAGCAAATGTAACGGACTGGGATTCGAAGGAACGGATGCAAAAATGGAGAGAAAATTGGGCCACCATGGCTAATCATTCTTTAAAAGAAAATGGGATTAATCAAACAATCTCAGAAAAATCTTACGCAGATTTAGGAGAAAAAAAGCAGCCTACCATTCATGAAGGATTTGTTGCGAGAGAGATGGAAGCCAAAGGAAAAAATAGCGACCGTATTCAAATCAATAAAGAAATTAAAGAGTCTAATGCAAAAGCAGCCATTGTTTATACGTTAAAAAAAGACGCTGAAGAAATAAAAGAGACGGAGACGATTGTTCGTTCTCTTAGTCCAACAGAAAAGAAGGAAATTACTCGTTTATCAAAAGAACTGAAGACATACATTTCATTTGATCAGATTGAAGATAAGAAGCGAATGCTGAACAATTGGTCAAATTCTGCGAGAGTAAACAATCTCTTTAAAGAAGACACGAAGACGTTGAATTTGATTGAGTCTCAAATGGAATTAGTAGAGAAAGCAGATAGCCTCATTTTAAAAGAATCTGAGCGATTACTTGAACACTATTATCCAACCATAGATCAAAAGAATTTATCTGATTATCAGGTGAAAACTTTAGCGAATCGAACGGTAAAAGAGGACCGCGTGATCCAACCAGAAGAAGTAGAAAAGATACTGGAACACTCTAACCAACAAGAACTGTATCATGAGGTATCAAAGGTTGTTAAACGTCCGTATGATTCCTATTCAGTCTATGAAGAAAAAAACAAGCTGTTGAATCAAACGGTAGTGTCCATTGTAGAAAAATACCAGGTGGATTTCAAAGATGTAAAAACAGTAGAAAGTCTTCCGGATACGGTTTACACGACATTAAAAAATAGTATCAAAGAGCAAGAAAGAAATAAGATTGCTATGAAAGTGATTCAAAACTATTATGATGACAAAATTTCTCGAATATTTCCTTCTTTAGAACTGGATGATCAAGATATTCCGACTAAGGAGCTCTTTTCTAAAGCCATTGATTACTATGGAGATCAATTGACAGTTGACAATTTAATTCACTTAAAAGAAAGACCGCTGATTAAGTTTACACTAGAAGAACAACACATCGCAGTCGCGTACTTTACCGACTATGGAAAAGCTGGAAATCTCAACAACGATGAATCTATAGACGTTTCTTCTTTAACTATGAGTGAGGAATTGAAGACTATCCTAATAGATAGACCAGATTTGCACGATTTGTTGCTCAATGAGTGTATCGAAACGGGAGTACTGAATGTAGAGCAAGCTGATACATTAAAAGAACAAAAAACGAGTGAATTTTCTTTTTCTCAACAAAAATCTATGCCCTCCAGCCAATTGTTGAACTATTTATTTAGACCTCAACAGTTAGATCAAATTCTGGCTTCATTAGATTACGAAGAAAGAGAAAAATTACGAGCGCTAGAAAAAGAACTGAAGAAAAAGAAACCTAAACGTTCTTTTAAAGGACCAAAGCGGTGAAATAAAAGAATAAGGTGAAAATAGAGTACCTACACAAGGTAGATACTCTATTTAATATAAAATGAACTATTCAATAGAATTATTTATTGGAGGATTAGTGTACACAAGGGTTAACAAATGATGTAAGGCGTCACATGCCTCGTCAAAACTTAAGTTATTCGTATAATCCGTCTTATTTTGATAATTAGACCAGATTTGTCTCATTTCATCATTGGTTCGTATAAACTCCAACGTTTTTATATAATCTCGCATAATATTAGGTGTATTTCTCTTGTTACAAGTGGCGGTTAGGGCTTTTCTTAATAAATCATAGTCAATTCGACTAGGTTCTAATTGACTTAACATATAGACATCATAGAAATCCCTAGCTCGGGTATTGAACACACCACGATAGTAAATCGTTTGAATTTTTTCTGCTAAAAGTGTTTCTATAGGGTAAGAAAGGATAGAAATTTCTTCTTCCTCAAACATTAATTTATGTTTATAGTGAATTTCTTTTGGAATAATGATGTCACCGGTTGTAATGTCTACTTTTATCGGAATAGCCATTGTTTGCAAACTGGCAACTATAGCTACTCTATAACCCGGATAGTCATCTTCTTCACGAATTTCTTGAATATTTTGGAACTCGAATTGAATGTGATCTCCTATATCTAACTCACATAGCTCTAAGAATATCGTTTTTAGCACATCGGATGAAACAGTTGTACCGGTAATAGTCGTATCAATGTCCATAGTGGTCCGTTTGTCTACGCCAATAAGAGAACCAATCAAAAATCCACCTTTTAAAATAAAGGAATGCCTATATTTTGATTTACTGATTCTGACTAACATTCGTTCCAACATATAATTTCTCATAAGCATTTGTGCGTCTATTTGTTCTTTTTGAGCTTTATTTTTAATCTTAGTTTTCAATTGAATAGGTGTTTTTATACTAACACCTCCATATATCTTCTTAAGTCACGATCTACTTTAAATAGTTGTGCGTATTGCATTAATTTGATAAGATCTTTCTCTGCTGTTGTTAAATACCGTTTAAGGGCATTAATTTGAACATCTTTATCCGTCCGATTGTTTTTTGAAAAGATGTCACAAATGGTTCTTTCCCTATCATAGACACGAATTGAGTTTCCATGTGGACTTTTCATAGTCATTAATCCAATTAAATAGTTGTCTCTTCTACTATGTTTAGCTAAGATATTATTTTCCTTTAAAGAAGGATTATTGTATCCCCTTGGAAAGGTCATATGGTAATCGAAAGGGGTCACATCCGTTAAATCATGAAGATAGAGAGCTGTTTCATGAGAATAAATGCCTTTTTTAAATCTTTTTTGCAAAATATAGTATTCATCAGGAAATTGATCAATCGCAACGTAAGAACCTGGACCAACTTTTTCTAAAATATTTTCATGGAATAATTTGAGTACATATTCTTTATGAATACCAGCCTTTTTAGCGTCTTGAAAAGTAACGGTCCCATTTTGCTCTTTTATCAATTGCAACAATAATTTTGTTTTTGAATGTTCTTCTTTGTCTTTTATTTGCGTCATAAGCTCACCTCTTTTGACGATTATACTACAATTATAACTTTTTGTAGTATAATCGTCAAATTAAGGGTTTTAAATAGAATTTATCAATAAAAAGACCTGAGTTCAATGGTATAATGATGCGACTACTATCATTTGGAAAAGAGGTGTACTATTGAAAATTGGTTTGTTGCTTACCCGCGAGATTTATCAAGAGTTAGAAAGACGCGGTCATTATCTGGGATATCCAAGACCTCTACTGTACTGTTGCATTTAGTCCTCTATGCAACTCAATTTAAAGAGGTGACCAAAGAAGAACTAGAAAATGAATTAGACAAGATTGAGGTAAGTCATCAGCAATTACAAGTCGAAATAAGTAACTTTATCCTCTTAAAGTATGAGAATAGAAAGATGTATCTTTTGACAGTCAGAAAGTATTTATCCGCTTATTTAAGTTATGTTGTCAATCATACTAATTGGAAAAGTGAAGAAAAATCAGTTTTTAAAGCAGTCTCCACAACTTGTCTGTCACAAGAAACAGTCAATCAGTTAGCTTTATTTAAAGATCAAACGGGAATCCCGAATACCGCTCTTTTAAATTATGCTTTTACTTTAGATTATAGTGCACCTTCTGCTGAATGGGTTAGTAAAGAAAGTGATCGTGTTCAGCAAGGGATACAACTGACTAAATCGAGTTCTAAAAGGGTTAAAGAACTCTCAGAAGAAACAGGTTATCCTAGAAATATCGTGCTTGAACAGCAATTAATAAAATTATTAGAGAATATAGTTAAATGAATGAGCAGAAGATTAGAAAAATTGACGTATGAAAGTTATCATATAAAGATAGATGAAAAAATCTATTTTTATATAATAACTTTTTTTGTTTTTTATGGAGGGAGGAAAAGGTATTTATATTGAAAAATGGTCTGGTATGAAAGAGAATTCTTCTATTTTACACAATCGACAAAAGGGAGTGGTCCTAGACAAACAGTCCGTAACTCTTAGTCATTCAAAGAAAGAAGAACTGTTGAGAGAACAAGGAAAGCCACTTGAAGCACTTAGAAAAGAAATCATGAAAAAGGAACTTTCACCAAATGTTGAGACGCGTTCTTATCTATTTGAACGATTTTTACAGCAGAATGGACAGCCAGAACTTGTTGAAGAAGCAAGAACAGTAAAGATAGAAGAGTATGCTACTAAGCCTAATCAAGTCATGAGTGAACTTTCTTTTATTGGAGCGAGTCTTGCAGAAGGATTTTTAGATTTTTATGGTATCCAATTAAGTCATGTAGTTGAAAAATATGAAAAGAGGCTACATATTATTGAGCTTGAGTCATTGGATCAAAATGAAAGTGGATTTTATATTGGAAAATTTACAGAAGGAAGTCTTGCTGTCGTTTCTCCTCGTTTAGATTCTGAAGAACAAGCACAAGAAAAATTATCCGCTTTTTTAACTATGAAACAAAAACGACAGAAGGACTACACTCAATTGGAACTAGAGCAACATTCAACCGACAAAGACTAAAGTGAAAGAAGGGTTTTTATGTTTAAGAAAAGAAAATTAACAATTGTTTCGGCTATTGTGGCAACAGGATTAACGGTGATGAGTCACCCAGCTATTGTTTATGGTGCATCGGCTGGACAAGTAGAAGCTAAATTGCAAAATGCGGGGGACATTGTACAAGGCATATTAACAGGGTTAGTGGTACTTGTAGGAACAGTCGTTGGATTATTCATTATTATCAAACGGATGCCTGCAGCGGACAATCCGCATGAAAAAAACGAAGTTTATCAAGCTGTTGGTCGGGTAGCGGGCTTAGTTGCTTTAGCTGCAGCCATTATTTGGTTATTGCCATGGGTTTATAGTTTATTTGTATAGAAAAGAAGGGATTTAAATGGCTAAAAAAGGGAAGGAATTTATTTTTCCAGATAACGTCAATTCGACTTATGGGGCTTTTCTAGGACTGTCATTAAAGGAGCTTGCGACTTATGTCTTACCCATTAGTGTCTTTGGTTTAGTGTTGCTGGCTATTCCACCCTATAATTTATGGTTATTGGGTGTGAAGCTGATTATTATCTTATTACTATTAACCTTAGTATTCGCACTGATTAGTGCAAAACCGGTTAAGCACCGCCAGAACATTACTATGCAGGATTATTTAACGCATAAAAAAAGTTATCGCTTTAGACAAAAGCGATTTTATATCAAAAAACGAAAACCAATAGATTAGGAGGACGAAACGTGTTTCCTTTCAAAATGAACCTACGTAAAGAACCATTAGACGATTACATCTTTCGCTATGAACCAAAAGAATTGGACACAGGGAAGCAAACGTTACAAGATATGTCGTTAATTCAGGCACAATATCAAGACTTTTTAATTACAAAAACAGGCTATCTCGTCGCTTTGATTGAAGGTTCCGGGGTTAACTTGGATTTGCTAAATGAACTTGAACAAGAGGACGTTTTTGATGAATTCAATGCCTTTTTAATGTCAACTATTGGTGAAGGAGATACAGGAGAAGTACAACAGTATTTAGATATGACGACCCCAGTAGCTTTTGACGAATACGTGTTGTACTGGAAGAAACGCTATTTGAAAGTAAAAGAAGAACAACCTATTAATCAAGCAAAGGTTACTTTAATCGCAAGCTACGTGGATTACTATCAAAACTTACAATTGACGAACCAAATGAGCACAAAGAAGCATTTAATCGTGATCCGACAAAAAATAAAGGATAAAAAACACACGAGCCTTGAATTGGCTGCCACTAATCTTCATGAAAAAGTAACCCAATTTATTAAAACATTGGAGAATAGTTTAGAAAACTACGATATGGAAGCCAGGCAATTATCCTCTATGGAATGTCGGAAAACCCTGAAACACCTGATAAATTTTTCAACCATTAATGCTTCCAAAAGGGAGGGAAACGTGTGTATTTTGGAAAGAAACGCACCAAAGAAGAACGTGACCAATCACCGGTCAACAAAGTAGAAACGGAAAGTTCATTGGATTCATTTTTGGATAAAAGTAGCCTAGACGTGGTCTATCCGTTTTCTTGGGAGGAATTTCCTGATTATATTGAAAGTGGCGACAATTTTATTCGTGTCATTGCCATTGTGGATTACCCTAAAGTTCAATATGGCAACTGGTTATCCGAACTCAAACGAAAAAAAGGGAATATCACCATTTCTCAATTCTTACAGTCGTCGAGTTCAACAAAAATGATTCACCATTACAACGAAACGATTAAGAATAAAGAAGCAGAATTATTAAAGATTTACGATCCATTAAAACGAAAGCGCTTAGAGCAACAAATTGAAACTGCAAATCGACAATTGGATAAATACTTACAAAGCAACTCCAGTTTTATTTATCAATACACGTACATTTACTTAACGGCTTCAACGTTAGAAGCATTGAATGACTTGACTGAAAATATTACTAAAACACTTATTAAATTACAAATGAAGTCTATGATACCCGTAAAAGGGATGTATCAATCTTTTTGGAGCGCACTTCCAATCGGCGAAAATTTATTAGGGGATTATACGTATAAAGAATCGAATACAGAAGTAGCGTCTAGTATGTTTCCTTTTGACGACGCTGAGATTCTACATTTATCACCTAGGAGCGACGTTGAAGGCATTAACAAGGACACAAACAGTCTCATTGCTATCGATTACTTAGATCGAAAAAATACGCTGAATCAAAACATGGTGGTTATCGGAACCAGTGGTGTTGGAAAAACGACCTACATGATTCAAAAAATATTACGGTATGTTGCTCGAGACATTAAAGTTTTTATTATTGATCCTGAGAATGAATACTCGCAAATAGTGGAACACTTAGGTGGGACAGTCGTTCATTTATCGTCAAATGCGCAAACTAAAATCAATCCTTTAGAAATTTTCTCAGAAGAAATCAGCGAGAATATCGAAACTTTAACGATTGATTTAGAGTTGTTAGTGAAAGATAAGATTCAGCGGGTAAAAGGCTTTTTTCAAGTATTAAAACCGGATATTACTCAAGTAGAGCAAGCTGTGTTGGATTCTGTTTTACGCAATACGTATCTGAATGCAGGTATTTTTAAGTATTCCAGTATTTCGGAAATCAAATCGGAACAATACCCCACGTTGGAGAATGTCTTTAATGAAATTGAAAAATTAAAACAAAACGATCCAGACCGGTTCAAGGTATTAAAAGATTTTTATTACATTTTAGAAAGTTATGTTCATGGTTCAACAACGCTTTTCAATGGCCATACAAATATAAATATTAATGCCGACTTGTTGTCGTTTGATTTGAAAGCTTTACAAAATGAAGCAGATGTCCAAGCAGCTGCTTATCTCAATACATTTAGTTTTTTATGGGATGAAATCACTAAAAACAAGACTGAAAATATTAAATTAGTGGTCGATGAATTTCATTTTTTAACTCAAAATTCAGAAGCCGCACAATTCTTTTATCAAGCGTATAAACGGTTCAGGAAGTACAACGCAGGAGCGATTGCCGGAACCCAACAGATTCAAGATGTCCTTGAAGGAACCATGAGTGACAGTAAAAATGTTGGAGAGGCTATTATCGGAAACAGCTACACAAAGGTCTTTTTTGGATTAGATGATAAAGGTGTGGAAGATTTGACGGATAAACTGCATATGAATTTCAGTGAGAAAGAAAAAAAGCTGTTGTCGCGTAGAAAACAAGGAGAAGCGTTAATCATACATGGATCTCAACGAGCGTTTATGAAGGTCGAGCTCACAGAAGAAGAACTACGGTTAAAGGATTCAGAACGGTATGAAGAACATTATGGAGAATCCGCAATAGAAGTTCCTAACTATGAAGAACGCATACAGATGACACCTAGTGAGTTGGTAGAAGCTAAAAACTTTCTATATGACTAGCAAGGAGGGATAAGATGCTAGGATGGCAAGATTTTAAGGTGATGAACTTTGAATTTGGAAGTATCAAATTGTTTAAAGAAAAAATCGTGTATGAAATTTCAAAAAATCGGTGTTCATACAATCAAATCGAAGATATAGAGAGTCTAAAAAAACAAAATGACGTTCATTTTTTTAACTTAATTCAAGTAGAGGAAGATGACCATACACTATACCTTCACTATGAACGCTTGGAAAGCATGAAATCTCTCACCATGATAAAAAAAGAAGAATACTCCGTTAAGTTATCGATTGCCCAAACGCTATTAAGAGAGAATATATTACAACAAACGGCTGACTTTGTAAGTATTCATCCGGCCACAATTTTTTATTATCCAATGCAAACGATAAAATATACGTACTTGGCTACGGATGTGTTACCACAAGAACATAAGTATTCCAATCTTGATCGGTATAAAGCGTTAGTTTTAGCTATTTTGACTAATTTTAGTTATGAAACGTGCTTAGAAGAAAAAGAAGAAGTCTTAAAGCGTGGGAATGAATTGGTCAATGCCGTTATTCAGGCTAGTACTAGACAAGAAATGTTGCTGATTATTGAAGAAGCTTATGATTTTGTGACCTATGATTACATTCAACATAACTCAACCAATAAAGAAAAACTAAAGAAACGAACCTTTTATGCTTTGGCTGCGAGTGTTTTCTTTTCTTTGACGGCAGTAGGGTTCACCAAGCAACACGCTAATGCTCAGCAAGAACAAATTGTTCAAGCAATGGAACAAGACTTGGAACAAAAAAACTATTCACTAGAAGCCAATCAACAGATTGTTAATAAAGACTATGAAAAAGCAGCTACCGCTATGAAAAAAGCTGGAGAATCTAAAGAGGCAATTGCCACTATGTACTTTGAAAATAACCAATACCAACAAGCCATAGATACAGATGTTTCATTTCTGGAGCCGGTTATTGCCCATTACTATGACAACGATCAAAGTGAAGCGGTTCTTGATTTAGCGCTGACAGAAGTTGCAGAAGAGCACTCCACTAAATTAGAAACTGAAAAGGCTATTGTGGCTTATGATACGGCTGCAATGTCTTCTGCTCTACCATTTCTAGAAGATGAAGAAACAGCAGTCAGAATGGGATTGGCTTATCTAACCAATGATGATGTGACCAGTGCACAAAAAGTACTAGAAAAATTTCCGTCAGCTCCTTTAGAAAACAAAATTAAACTTAAACAAGCAGAAAATGAATTGGCAAAAGCAGAAGAAGATTTAAAAGCCATTAAAGAAGATGATGAGAAGAAGGAAGAAAAACAAAAAATTCAGAATGATAAAATTGCGGCTTTGACTAAAGAGATTGAGATACTACAAAACAACGAGTAAAGTTGGTGAGAATGTAAATGAAGCCACTAACGTTTTATGTTAAGAGTAAAATTGGAAAAGTTCTTGCTTGGTCTGCATTGGGCCTCGTCCTCTTAATTACCCTATTAGTTACCGCCTTTTCCAGTTATTTTACTGGAACTGATGAGAACGAATTGGCTTCTATACCTGAATCAGTTCTAAAATGGAAACCCATCATGGAAGAGGAACTAGCCAAATATGGGATGGAAGACTATATAGAGATTGTATTGGCCATTACAGCTACTGAAACAGATGGATCTCAGTTAGATGTCATGCAGTCGAGTGAAGCCATTGGTTTAGCACCTAATGCCATTCAAGATCCCGTTTATAGTATTCAGATAGGGATAAAGCACTTTAAAAATGTGATTGATCAAATGAATCAAACAGGAGTGGACTTAAACACAGCGATTCAAAGCTACAACTTTGGTAGTGGCTATTTAACGTATATTGCAGATAACGGTGGTGTTCACACAATTGAATTGGCAGAAACGTATTCTAAAGAAGTCGTCGCGCCTTCCTTAGGCAATACATCCGATCAAACGTATCCTTATTCAGCTTCAGTGGCTGATGAAAAGGGCAATTACTTATACACGAATGGCGGTAATTTTTATTATGCCGATTTAGTACAACAGGCTTTAACCGATGGAGTAACGGGCAATGGGGTACTAGCCTTTCCAGTTGAGGATCAAACCATTACGTCTGCTTTTGGTTTTCGCGTCCACCCTATAACGGGAGAAAACAAACTGCATGGAGGTATTGACTTTGCGCCTGCGAACGGTGGAAATCCACCTGTTTTTGCGGCATTGAAGGGGAAAGTTACTCAAGCAGCTTATTCCAGCAGTTGGGGGAATTACGTGAAACTAACGAATGAGAATGGAATAGAGACGCTCTACGCTCATTTAAAAGAAGTCACCGTTTTACCTGGTCAACAAGTTGAAACAGGCGAACCCATTGGCTATATGGGTACTTCTGGATCTTCCACGGGTGTACATTTGCATTTTGAGGTCTATCAAAACAATAATCGAATCGATCCGGCATCATTGTTGGGATTGTAAAGAATGATTTAAAAAGAGTGAGGGTATAAAGATGAAAAAATTGCTGCTAACCGTTACTGGAAGTGTAACGGTATTGATTTTGTTCGTATCGCTCTTTAGTTTAAACCAGACAAATCAAACGTTAGAAAATAAGCTCTCAAAAACAGAAAATGACTTAAAAACGATGGAAAAACTAATCAAGCAAGACACTCAATTTAATGACACTGTTGCGAATCAAAAGAAACTGACAGTGATTGAAGAAGGCTTACGTACTTATTTAGACTACGATAACGATACCTATCTTACTCGTTTTGAACACTTACAAAACAAGGCTACACGTGAAACAATCCAATATCTGAAAGAACTTTCTTCTGAAGAACCGCCACTTTTAGATATAAAGAATCAGTTAACGGAACTGACTATTTATCTTCATCCGACGGATGAATTGACTTTTTTGGTTCAATTAACTACTGAATACTCGTTGGATCATGAAGTGGTTTCTACTTTGCCACAACTGTATCAAGTTACCCTCATTGAAACTAATGGGGAGTATAAGATTAACCAATTAATAAATCTAGGTTTGACAGTAACCAACTAAAGCCGTTAAGGGAGGTATTCGGTGGAAAAATTTTTCAACAAAATAAAAAAGAAACTCGTTTGGTTTCTCGTTAGTTTTGTCCTTTCAGAGTGGTGCTTGGTAGTGGTGACTCAATTAATCATGACCTTTTCCAAATTTAAATTGTCTTTAACGACTACTATCTTACTCGAAACAGTAAAAGAAACACTTCTTCATCCTTTTCAAACGATCCAAACGTTGATTGAAACAAAAAATCCATTATTTATAATGGGAACCATCGGTCTTTTACTTTATTGTGCTTCTGTCCAAATTAAATTAGCGTCTAAAGAAAAGAAAGAGGGATGGGAAGCCGATGAACGAAACCAATATCATGGTTCAGCACGCTGGGCACGTGAAAAAGAAATTTTTGACGGTAAAAATTACCTGGCTCAATCTAAACAAGAGATACTGAAAAACTTTACCGCTTCGCTTGATCAACCAACTGAAGGGGAGGAAACCAGATGACAGGAACCATTTTAGGTATTTTAAATAGTAAAGTCATTATTCAACCCACTGAATCGAAACCCAATCGAAACATAATGGTGATGGGAGGACCAGGGTCTTTTAAAACACAAAGTTTTGTGATTACAAATGTCTACAATGAAACGGAAAATAGCATCGTTGTGACGGATCCAAAAGGAGAAGTTTATGAGCAAACAGCTGCCGTTAAACAGCAGCAAGGATATGACGTCCGGGTCTTGAATTTTGCAAATATGATGGCTTCTGACCGACACAATCCTATTGATTACGTCAAAAAAGACATTCATGCCACAACAGTGGCAACTAAAATTGTGGACAGTGCTAACAAAGACAGTAAAAGAGACGTTTGGTATTACTCACAAAGAGCACTGTTAAAGGCTCTTATTTTGTTCGTGAAGTATGAATTGCCTCCTGAGAGACGAAATATGGAGGGCATCTTAGACTTTTTACAAGAGTTTGACCCAGAATCAGATGAAGATGGCGAAAGTGGCTTAGATGAAGAGTTTTTAAAACTTGAACGCAAACACCCAGCTAGACGAGCCTATGAATTAGGCTATAAAAAAGCCAAAGGAGACATGCAAGGCAGTATCATTATGTCCCTTCTAACAACGATTTCCGACTTTGTGGATGATGAAGTCGCCGAATTCACACGATTTAGCGATTTTAATTTACGCGATATTGGACGCAAAAAAATGGTGCTTTACGTGATTATTCCGGTGATGGATCAATCGTGGGAAGGGCTAATCAATATCTTTTTTAGCCAGTTATTTAACGAACTCTATGATTTTGCATCTGAGAACCACTCAAAATTGCCAAAATCAGTGAACTTTATTTTAGATGAATTTGTGAACTTAGGTAAATTTCCTGGATATGAAGAATTTTTAGCTACTTGTCGAGGGTATGGAATTGGAGTGGCCACCATTATTCAAACCTTGACGCAATTGCAGGATAAATATGGCGATAAAAAAGCGGAAAGTATTTTAGGGAACTGTGCAGTGAAAACGTGCTTAAACGCTGCAAATTCGACTACTGCTGAGTACTTTAAACGGTTGTTGGATAAGGCTACTGTAAAGGTTGAAACTGAGTCTGAGAGCACACAACATGGGAAAGAAAACAATTCTAGTAGTTCTAGCGAAAATCAAAGTTACACGGGAAGAGATTTAATGACGGCTGGTGAAATTATGCAGATGGCAGATGATACGAGTTTGATTATCTTTCAAAATAAACGCCCCATTCAAGCGAAAAAAGCTTTCCAATTTGAGTTATTTCCGCAACCTAAATTCTTATTGAATCAAAGTGACTACACACCACATTCTACATCTGCACAACTAGAAAAATTCGAACAAGATAAAGAAAACTATCAATCCTACATGAAAGCAGACGCTGAGAATCGAACCGAACGAGAAAAGGAACAGTCTGAAGAACGAGAAAAAGCAAAAGAGCAAAAAGAACAAGGAATAATAACTGAAGCGGCCGGATTTTTTAAGTCAATGAACTAAGGAAGGTAGTGACGTAATGATTAAAGGAACGAAAGGGTTAATGCTATTGAGTGTCTCATTCTTTTTATCCGGATGTGGCTTTAACGAAGAAGAGGCACTAGTACAGAGTACAGATCAGTTAGAAAGTTTTTTGACTCTACACGAAGAGCGAGAACGTTTTTCGGATTTAAGTAATGATGATTTACAAGCTCGTTTAGAAGAGGATGTTTTTCCTTACTTAACAGAAAGTTACCAAGAAACAATTACTGAAGAGGTTGAAAATTATGAGGTCAATACAGATGCTGCATTTAGTCGAAATACGTTTTTTTTGAGAGAGAGTGGTGAAGAATATGATAATGGTGTACTTTGGAGAGCATTTGATATTGACGAAAGTGAGGTTAATACTGAAGATGAAACTGTAACATACCTTATATCAACAGATTATACTTCTGTATCATCTTCCGATGTATTAAATGTAGAGATGACTAAGGAAAATGGAGATTGGAAAGTAAATGCTACATCTGATTGGGAGTGGTAAGAATGGGTGCTAAAGTAGCTGAAATGTTTAAAGAATGGATTACTGACCTATTAGAAACGACTTTCAATTTATTAGGCAAACTTATTTTTGATCACAATGCACTAAGCGGATTTTTTTCTCAACTGTATGGAATTTTTATAGCTTTTGGTGGTGTAATGTTGGTTACAATTGCTTTATCTAAAGTATTGATTTTTTTATTATCTGAAGCGGAAGGTAGTCGAGACGCTTCTGTATGGGTATTGATTGTCGATTCTTTTAAGGCTAGTGCAATGGTACTAATATTACCGTTAATTTTAATTTTTTCACTCGATATGATTGTCTATCCATTAGGAGAATGGATGTTTAGTTCAATTGGTGGAATGACAGCAAATAAAATTAATTCCTTTATTGAAATAGAGGACGTTTCGCAAGTAGCACCTAATGTTATCAGTACACTTATCTTACTTTTATTCTTACTTATTGTATTTGCGACCTTCTTAATCAAAATATGTATTTATCATGCGGATCTCGTCTTGTTGGAGTTGCTGAGTGTTTGGGCAGCAATATCTATTATCAATGAAGAGTACAATTATATGTCCGTATGGTGGCGCGAATTTCTGAGCCAAATTGTGAGTATTATTGTCCAAATGGGTTTAATGGTTGGGATTGTAGAAGTATTATCTAGTACAACCTTTGAATGGTACAGTTTTATGTTGCTAATTGGTTTTGGTGTATTAATTATTCGTGGGCCAAGTGTTTTAAGAAGCATGTGGTATGGAACAGGATCTGGTAAAGCAACTATGCAAGGTGGTAAAATGGCTACTCGAATGTATATGATGAAAGCTAAAAGTATAACAAGTGCAGCTTCAGCAACAAAATAAAAAAGTAAAAAGCTACTAATTGCTGGAGCAATTAGTAGCTTATTTTTTTTCAGTTGTTTTTAATTTTACGATTATTGACTAGCCAACAAAATGAAAAAAATCTAGATCTTAGATCTGAATGGTTATGACACAAAAAAACTAAAAGATAAATAAAAAAATAAAGTGAGTAAAAAAAAGAAATAGAAATTCTTGACGTATATTTAAATAATGAGTAAGAGTTTAATTTTACGTTTTGATAAAAAAAGGAGCGATAATATGTTAGAAAAAACAAAAAAAATTGTAGAAAAAAATATGATTATTGAGATTGTTAAAGTTAAACAAGTGATACTAGAAAGACCTGTTGAATATCAACTACATATTAGTTCAACTGAAGTAGCTGCCCAAATTGGAGTAGCAGAAATTGGTGACGAAGCACAAGAAGTCTTGCTTTTACTTATCTTAAATTCACAAAATGAAATAAACGCTATACATCGCGTTTTCCAAGGTAGTTTAAAATCAAGTATTGCACATCCTAGTGAGATATTTAGAAGTGCTTTATTGAATAATGGCGCAAAAATATTGATTTACCATAACCATCCTAGTGGGAATGTAGAACCTTCTGAAGAAGATAGGATATTCACTAACAGAATAGCTAAAGTAGGAGACTTATTAGGGGTAGAACTCTTAGACCATATCATAGTGAGTGATAGCAGTTGGTATTCTTTTAAAGAATTTTGCCTTTTGTAAAAGGAAAATGCTAACATTGTGCCTTATTTTTAACGTTAATTTAATGCAAGTATATGACTATAATTCTTTACAAAAAGAACAAACGTTCGTATAATGGTGTTAAAAGAGTACAAGAAGGTGACTAACTTGGACAATGAGCTGGAAGAAAAAAATATGATCATAAACCCTAATACATCGGACTATGTAGATAGAAAAATGGCGAAATGGCAAGGATTGATACTGTCAGAGCATACTGAAATCTTAAAAGAAGAAAAAATAAATAATAGAAAAGTAAATATAGAAAAAGAAAAACAGTCTGTAGAATCTATTTATGGTTTAATTGATCATTCTTTCAGTCAAAAAGTAATGGTAACTATTCAATTAGATTGTTTATTTAATGGTAATTATCAAGACGATATTATAGGGGTAGTTTTTGGGTATTATGAAAATAATATTTATGTTCAAACTGTAGACACTGAAATTGTTGTTTGTGAGATAGATTTGATACGCAATGTTGAAGTATCGAAAGTAAAGAAATGGTTTACAGTTTAAAATATAAAGAGGTGTAGAAATATGATAAGAATGGATTATAGCTACCAATCAAGACGTGATATTCTTTGTATTGACGTTAAATCTTTTTTTGCTTCGGTAGAATCTGTTAAAAGACATTTACATCCTTTAGAATCCTATATTGTCGTAATGAGCAATCCAGAATTAGAGGGTGGGTTAGTTTTAGCAAGCTCGCCTAGAGTAAAAAAAGAATATGGCATAAGAACAGGTTCAAGGCGGTTTGAAATACCTAAAAATTCAAAAATACAAATAGTCGAACCTAGAATGTCATTGTATATAAAAGTTAATATGATGATAAATGAGATATTTAAAGAATTTGTTTCTGAGGAAGACATACATATTTACAGTATTGACGAAAGTTTTTTAGACGTTACGCATTCACACGCTCTTTATGGTTCAACAGAAGAAATTGCTAGAAAAATACAACTAAGAATTTTTCATAAATTGAGATTGGTAACAGCAATTGGGATTGGAGATAATCCTTTACTTGCAAAATTAGCACTAGATAACGAAGCAAAAAAGAACAAATCTCAAATTGCTGTTTGGCATTATGAAGATGTGCCAGAGAAGTTATGGAAAATCTACCCTATTACTGATATGTGGGGTATTGGAGGAAATACAGCAAGAAATTTATACAACTTAGGAATAGATTCTGTTTATAGTCTTTCGCAATATGATGTTAAAGCACTAAAACGAATTCATGGAGTCATTGGAGAACAACTCTTTTATCATGCTCATGGAATCGATCAGACTATATTATCAGAAAAGTATATTCCAAAATCTAGAGGATATGGAAAAAGTCAGATATTAAAAAGAGACTATGTTAATCAATATGAAATTGAAGTGGTTATTAGAGAAATGGCAGATGAAATATCCGCCAGGTTACGAAAACATAAAGCAGAAACAGGAGTAATCCATTTATCCATTGGATATTCCAGAGATATATTAGATAAGGGTTTTAATCAACAGATGAAAGTTTTTCCAACGTCCTCAAACACTAAAATCATTGAAACTTGTCTGCAACTATTTAGACATAATTATACTAATCAGCCAGTTAGACAAATATCTATTCGTTGCGGAAAAATTGATTACAAAAAAGAACTACAGTTAAATTTATTTGAAGAACCCGAAAAAACTATCCATAAAGAAGAATTGGAAACAGTAGTAGATAAAATAAGAAAGAAATATGGTTTCAGCTCGCTAGTTCATGCAAGTAGTTTAACGAGAGGTGGCACAGCTATTTCAAGAAGTGGAATGGTTGGGGGTCATAAAGGGTAAATTCTATATGATGGAAATATATGAAGTTATCAGAGAATATGAAAATAAAACAATCTCTTTAGAAGAATTACAAGAAATCATTTGGGGAATGTCTGAAAACTCATTAGAAAGTATTTCTCAAAAAGAGCTACTGCGTTATTTATTGTTATAGAAATTTTTAAATACGCCTTTTTGCTTAGAATTATGGTTTGATAGAAATGTACACACCTTAATCATAACAATAGTTATACTTAAGGTGTATACGTACTTCAAAAAGTTAGTTTTTATTGATATAAATTGTGTTGTCATCTTCAAAAATTTCTTTTTTTAACTTTGTTAAAAATTTTAAATTGAAATCATAACCCATGTTTGATCCGAGAACGGAATCAATACCGCAAAATGGACAAACAACTGTTTGTCCATTATCTATATACTCTACTATCATATCCGGAGTAAATATTTTTGTGCAGTTATAACAACCACATTGATTGCTTTTAGCGATCGAATTTGTGTTCTTATAAGATTGTTTAATTATTTCCTGTGTATTAAGTTCCATTCGATTCATCCTTTCGCGATTTTATATAATCTTCTTAAATGATACTTTAGAGGTACTTTGTTACATAATAACATAGGGTCTGCCAATATAATTTTAAAAGCAAGTAGTGAAGAGTTTAATCAGTCTTTAGTTAAAAAAAAGATATTAAATTAACTACAATTTTTTCTCCATGATAGATAGATTTAATGATGTCAATGTTATCTTCTATATGGATAAAAAAGTGGATTAAACTTGCTCCAATTGATACAGATACAACTATAAGAAAGGTCACTAAAATGAAATATTCTTTATCTTCCGGAAGGTAGTTACTTTTTTTGACATAATATATTCCTCCTATTTTTTAAATACTATTAAGCTGTAATACAACTAGAAATATTGTGGAATTTCAAAGTTCCATCTTGTTTTCTAGGGATATAATTTAACAAAGTTACTAGGTTAAAGTAATGAATACAGTTAGTCAGGTGTGTTATAGATAGTAATATGCTGATCTCTTTTTCTTCGTTTAGTAATAAAATCATACAATTATCTTTAGCTAACAAATGTTATCAGAAGATATAGTTAGTTACAATAATGTTTCTAATAAAATCAAAGTTTCTTACCACTATATATATGACTTTATCTAATTAATGTATTCACCAATTGTAAAATTGTACCTTTAGTTAAGATTCTTTGAGAGCGTCAATAGTTTTGTGTAAATAAATCGTCCTAATTATTCTTCATTTTGAAACTGCTCTTTTCTGCGGCTGTATATCTTGATTTGATTATTGAAAGACTCGATCAGATTGGTTGAGTAAATGGTTCTGAGAATACTGGGCGGAAACTCATAAAAAGTCAACAAATCTTGGTTCTCTATGAGTGACTGCGTCACTTTAGGATAAGTTTTCTGCCACTTCTCAACCATACAGGACAAGAAGGTATTCGTTTCTTCCTTTGAATTGGCTTGATAAACAGTCTTAAAGTCATCACAGATTTCTTTTTGTTCTTTGACACGTAATTTATGAGCAATATTACGAGACACATGGATACAACAATGTTGGTATTTTGCTTTTGGATAAATTTTATGAATGGTGTCTTTCATACCTTTTAAGCTATCCGTAATAAAGAGCAAGACATCTTGAACCCCTCTGGAGTTAATATCTTGTAGCAGCTCATTCCAAACGTGTGTTGACTCTGTCGGAGCAATTGCATATCTTAGTATTTCTTTAGTACCATCTTCTCGTATTCCAATGGCAATGTAAATGGCTTCTTTGGACACGGTTTGACGTTTTAATGGAATATAAGTAGCGTCCATAAAAATAGAGACATACTTATCATTTAAGGCTCTTGCTTTAAATGCGTTTACTTCTTCAGTCGACACTTTAGTCATGTTTGACATGGTTTGTGGAGTATAGTGATGTCCATACATTTTTTCGATTAAATCAGCGATTTCAGACAGCGTAACGCCTTTTTTGAACAAATGGATAATGGTGGTTTCCAATATGTCGTTTGTTCTTTTGTAAGCTGGTAAAGTTTATTGTTTAAACTCACCATTTCGATCTCTAGGTATCTCCAATGTTAATTCACCATATTCGGTTTTGATTGATCGAAAATAAGATCCGTTCCTCGAATTACCTGAATTAAAACCAGTGCGGTCATATTTTTCATAATCCAAGAAAGCCGTTAATTCTGTCCGTAGCAGGGTGTTTATCACTCTTTCTAATTGGGAACGGAATAATTCAGTTAAACGCCTTTAGTGATTATAGTTTATAAATTGAAAGTTTAATAAAAATATACTTATTTATTTTCTATATTTATTCAATTATTTGCTCATCTTAAATATGGTTATTATCTGTCATTGGATAAAGTTTATTTACTCATTTTCACACAAACATTTATTTTATATCACATATATTTAGTAAAAAAGTTCTTCACCACAGAAAGAGCTTTTTATCTTGTTATTAAATTGAAAGGAGCAAGAAAATGGGAATAAAAAATAATATTACTGAGATCGTTAAAGTAAGACAAGTCGTAATGAAAAGACCGATTGAATATCAAGTGAAAATCACTTCAACTCGATTGGCTGCTCAAATTGGAATAGCAGAAATTGGAGATGAGGCCCAAGAAGTGTTGCTGCTAGTTGTTTTAGATTTCCAAAATGGAATAAATGCGATACACCGCGTTTTTTCAAGGTGTTTTGAACTCCAGCGTTGCCCATCCCAGAGAAATATTCCGTAGTGCTTTTATTGAATAATGGAGCAATAATCTTGCTGTTTGATAACCACCCTAGTGGGAATTTAGATCCCTATCAAGCGGATTTGTTTTTCACTGACAGAATAGCAGATGCAGGGGAGATATTAGGGATAGAACTGTTAGATCACATCATAGTTAACAATAATAATTGGTATTCATTCAATGAACACTGCCATTTTTAAGAGTTCTTGTTATCGCACTACAAAAAATTTATAGTAAAAACGAAAACCAACCAAGCAATAGTATATGTTGCTTGGTTGGTTTTGTTTGATTATTAAGACTTTCGAAAAAGATAGTTGGTTTTCTAGCCTGAAAAAAATAGATTTTAATACTAGAATTCAAAAATTTCTTTTTTTAACTGCTTCAGAAAATTTGTTGTTATATTGTACCCCATGTTTGTGCCAATCACAGAATCCATACCACAATAGGGACAAATAGCTGTTTGCCCATTGTCAACATATTCTTCCACTTTATTAGGAGTAAACAACTTCGTACAATTGTAACAGCCACAGCAATCACTTTTAACTATAGAATCTTTATTCTTATACGCTTGTTTGATTATTTTATCTGCATTAAATACCATTTTTTCAATTCCTTCCCTTTCCTACGTAATTTCTCGAAAATATAGTATGAATTCTTTACCAAGGTGATAATATGTACTATAAAAAACCTCGTTGTATAGACATAAACAACGAGGTTTTTTATAGTACCTCAAACTCTAACAATAACTTTTCCTTATTTTCGATTTAACTGATTTTTATTATGGCTGCTCCATGAAAATTTGACTAACAAAATCAAACATTTCTGGAAGTTTCAGGAACATAAGAATCAAGCATGCTACGCATCCAACAAGGCAAGCAGCTAACATAGCTTATTCTTTATCCTCAGGTAAATATTCACTTTTATCTTTGTCTTTATTACTTTTTGCTGTCATTATACTTTTCCTCACTCTAAAAAAACTGGGGTAGCGCTAACTTCAATCCATTTATATACTCATAATCTACTGCTTCTGTGTCTAAATAATGTCGATGCATGGTGAGGTAGTTTTTCAAGTAATAAATGGGTTCAGTTGACTCCTAGTGGACATGGAGAGTCTTGTAACTTAAGACGTGGTTCATTTTATCAGACCTTTCTGGGCTCTGCAGTACTGTTCTCTGTACTTAAACAGCTCTCGTGTTTTCTTTGTCCAAATTTTCTTATCGGACCGGGAGAACGATTGAATATCTATAAGTTCCAGATTGGTGCTAATATATTGTCCATCCATCAACGCCTTTTCATTATTCATACCGGAGTAAAAGTATGTTTCGCCCCAGTAGAGCAATGTATCCGTTTTGCTACTGTAGGCAACCGTCAACGATCCATCAGCGGGATGATGATACATTCCGATTGGCCATTGCTGATTATTGTCCAGTTCAATGGTTTCTTCTGCGATTTTAATCAATGTCTGTACCAAAAGGAAAGCCATTTCTACTTGTGCATCTTCTCGGAGTAAGACATACTTTTCTAAATTCAAAAGTAGATGGGTCTCTAAGCTCAAATTGCGCAATTCCCAGCCTTCACCGCGAAACATCGCTCGGACACCGGAGGTAATGATGCGGTTAAAGTCATTTACATGAATGGTACGGCTACCTAGGATAAATTGGACTTTTAGATAGAAACCTAGTCGTTCCTTAAAGTTGATGTGAGGGGGGAAGTCCTCTTCCTTCTCTTCCCAAATGGGTAGGTTACGATTTGCATTTAAGTAATTGGCTTGGTCGCTTTTCTCCGTGCCGAATCGTCGGCGGATTTCTTTTTCTTGCAGTTGATTCACCTGTTCTGTAATAAGATCAGGACTTACTGGATTGCCATCAGTGTAATAAGTCGTTGCTACTTCTACTTCATCTAACCGCATTTGTTTTAACTGCTCTACTAGCTGTAGGTTTCCTTTTTTTGTTTGGAATTGTTTAAAAATTGGTTCGTGAAGTTCTTCAATAATTTTGAAGTTGGGCTTAAAATAGATAGAAAAAGCCTCGAAACATAAAGGAGCTGCAGCGAAGTTATGAATACTTTCAAGATTAGTAAACCCTTTTATTCCATAGTAAAACTCTCTTCCAGCAATTTCAGGGGTCATTTCAGCTTGGTTTAGAATTTCTTCTCTTAAGTCTGTACTTTTGGTAACGCGTTTTAATTCTTTCCGGATTTTGAAATAATAATTTGAAGACGTCTGTTTTAAGTGCTGATCAACATTATAGTTGTTCCATGCGGACAAAGCTACTGCAACGGAGCCAGCTTTGTAATAATGTGCTTTGTATAAGGTTAAGGATAGCCGATCTAAAAGTGCAGCTTGGTTATAAAAAACGGTCTCTTTTTTTAATAGTTCGGTATATATGTAAATCCGCAGTTCTAATGGCAGAAAGCTAATTTCGCGGGACATGTTAATCGTAAAGCGACCGCGATAATAAGGGATGAGGGTCTCATGCAGATATGTTTTCAAAGCTTCATTGTAAGTAATCCGCTCGGAATAAAGATTATCTATCTGTGTGTATAAAACCTGGAGTGCCTTCGTATAGCCAAACTGGTTGTAAGCATAATGGAACTCAAATTTTTTACTATTTATTTCAATCAAACTATAAAAATAAGTGACGAAGCCATCGATTGTTTGGAAATTCGGCTCCATTTGAATCAGTTTCTCTTCCTTGAGGGGAGTTATATTTTTTTCAGCTAATAATTGGTCAATCCATTCCGTTGCATTAATCATGGGTGAATGCCTCATTTCCGTTCAATTGTGTAATCCATTCTTTTAAGACTTCTGAAGTGTTGGTCCTACTTAATAGATAGACCTTGTTTTTTCCATATCGGCTTTCAAGTTGATACTGCGTGTCGTGCTGTGCGCGTTTCGTTAAGAAAAGAATATAGTCGTAATTTCCGTATGCATTGGCGCCATCTACGGCGGAATATTGATCGATTTTATCAAAATGATACGTGTTGAACCATTCGATGAGGACTTCCTCTGACCAGTAACTTTCATGGTAGATGGCTATTCGGGTACCAAATAGTTGATATTTCAACTGGACTTCCTGATCAATTTCTAGAAGTTTAAAGAAGCGATCTTCGTTGTCATTGATTTCTTCTGGTACGGTAGGTGCTGGTTTCTTTTCATTTTTCAAAAGCTGTCGATAGTCCTTTTCTGCTATTATTACAAGAGATTGGTCCGTTTCAGTCAAATATTGTGTGTACTGTCCATTTAGAAGACTATAGAGCCACGTATGATATGGTTTCGTTTGGAACATTTGCTTCCGATTATTGTCCGTAATTTTAGGGAAGCTATCCCGCCAGCTTTCATACCACGTCAATAACGTTTTAGCAGCAGAATGAAAATGTTGCGGATTCTTCTTTAGTTCTTTTATGCACCGCGCTAGGAAAGTTTGCTCTGTTTCGAGAAAAGTTCTTTGTGTAATTTCCTCTAAATGATTGGCACCAATTCCATTTTTTAAAATATAAGCAAGTGTGTCTCTAAAGATATTATGGTCTCGTTCGTTTATTGTTAGATAGGTGCTCAATAAATATTCTAATTCTTTCAGGGTGATGTCCTCCGTTTATTGTTTTCTTAAATATAGCAAAGGAAGAGTAAGATTACTACGGTTCCTTCATAAATGTATATTCACTAGTTAATTTTTTATCATAAATCTTAAATTTAAGTTGGCCACCCATATTGACTAAAATAAGGCTGTAACCTGTTGATATAACACATCAAAGCAGGAATTCCATGATAATGAGGTAGAATTATTAATTTTTTACAAGGATTGAGCAACAATATTCTAATTAATTTAAATATCTAATTTAAGATTTTTCTTCATTATCTATATTTATAAGTTTGAGTACCTAGGTATTATAATAATAACATCTTAGATATCATTTTGTACTCAATGTTTAAGATAAATAAAGTAACAGGTAACATCCAACCATTAATCTCTTTTTTTAAATATATACATCATACTTTTAGAAAAAATATTATTTTTATATTTGCAATGTTTAGGTGTACCCAAAACAAACGGAAACAGCATGTCTTCTTTGTACTGACAGAGGCGTTTAAACAGTAGTGAATGAAACAGTAACCTGCTATAATTAAAATGAGTTAAAATAACCAAACCTATAAGACAAGAGTATGATAGATATAAGGAGGTTATATTATGAGAAAAGATAAGAATTACCTGATTAACAATTTAGAGGAATTAGATAAAGAAGAATTCGATAATATTTAATGTAATTGTCAAATCTTTTTTCTACACCCCGGATGCACTGGTTTTCTACTACATCAGTTACATAGGATATAGGGATTATCATCGCGTCGAGGCGGCTATGAACAAGTACAATCCGATTGGTGAAGCACTCAATAGTGATTTAACTCTGAAATGCATCACGAGGGTAGTGACTCGATTTTCGCAAAAACTAAAAAATTAGGAGGCAAACGCATGGATATGCAATTTAGAGGGGTAGGCGACAAAAGCAACCGACCCTATGAAGTAAAATTAGAACATGAAAGGCGAATCACGAACTTCGAACAAAATCAGAGGCAATACAACCTCCCAACGCGTGTAATAGATACTGGACTTAAAACCAAGGAAGGTGAAGCATTGGTCGTTGGGTATTATGAACAAGAAAGAATATTAACGGACTTAAGCCAAGTCAACCGGATTTTCAAGGAGAATGGCTTTTTAATTGAATACGATGTGATTGATACATATGATTACGTCGGAGTGACTCAAGTATTCCCATCGGCTAAGCTCTCAATTATGTACTTGGATGCATATGCGAAACAAGAGGAGGCGCGCATGGCTGAGATCCAACTGGCTGAAGATTTGCAACTTCAAGAGTGGAACGGGTTTTTAGATGCTCACACGGGGAGGGGCTGGAAACCAGATACCAACCTGCATGTGCAACTCGTGTTGGTCACATCAGAAGAAGACCTCGAAACAGACACTGCTAAAATAGGAGAACTAATGCAAGGCGTTATTAATGCCTTGCGTGCTTATGCGAGTGGGGAAAAAGAAGCCTTGAAAAACCTTAACAAACGGTATAGCAACAAACGTTGGGGTTTGGAAGACATCGATACGATGCTCGAACGTTTAAAGAAATCGAACAAAAGTGAAATGAAAAAAGAAATGACTCGAGAAGAGAGTGAGGCATTCCTGCAACAAATTAACCTGATGACTGAAAGAAAAGACATCACAGGTAGGCCTCTCCGCGAAAAAAAATAGGATTAAGAGACGGAAGGCCTTTATATCATTGCCAGACTTCCTTAAACCAATAACTTCTTGTTGGGAGAACCCTTTTTTGGTGAGATTAATTTGCTATAACCATAGCAGATTAAGGTTCTTTTTGTATGTATAAAGGATATTGGACAATCTAAACACATGACAAATATAATTTGATACATGATCTAATAATTTGCATTCATAACTCAAGGCTAATGAACATGAATTAATAAACGCTACCTAACCTCTTTTTGCCACCTCATTTCTTATAATTATAAGTTGCAAAATTAAGCTTAACGAAAGATATTGGTATAAAAAAACGCATTTTAGTCCATTTTCGTGGATAGTGATCCACTTTTAAATCTGAAACTGGCTTAGAATGCGTTATTTTTTCTTGATTAATGATTCATTTCATTTATACAGTAGCTTATTAAGCTTAAAATCCTAAAATACAAATACTCTCTAAAATCATCCGAATAAATAGGCTCTTTTCCATTTTCGAAATGCCTAATATGGTAAGTATTGCCTATCTGTGTTAACTCCTGAAATTCTTTGCTTATCAGCTCTTTTGTTAATTCTGATTCTTTACTAACTATATCAATTAGCTTAGCTACAGACTTCTTTTTATTTTCTCCATAAACAGTCTTTAATCTTTCGAAAGTATCCCAAATTTTCTCTAATGCAATTTGCTTCTGTTTAGAATCCTTAGATCTTATATATATCTTCGATTCTTCTATTTTTTCGTTAATTATCTCATCTACCGCCCGAAGGGGAGTTTGGTTTAATTGTTCACTCCCTTCATTCTCAATTTCCTCATTGGACTGTTGCTCTACTGGATTAACAATCATATAAGCTAATATAGCTTCTTTTAATTGTTCAAGTTCTGGACGGTAATCAAACTCCGTTCCAGCGGCAGCCATTTTCCCTGACTCTCTGACATGTTTGGTTAGTCCGGGTAACAGAATAGAATATTTACTTCTTAAGTTTCTCCATAACTTTTCGGAGCCATTTCGTGAAGATAAACTCTCCTCTATTTTTGGAAGATCAATTTTTATTTGTTCATAGATTTCCTTTGTTATTTTGACCATGTTATATTCCTTTCTTATATATAATGTAGGATTAATATTTAAAATTCTTAAGTTATATCAAATTTATATCGCCGCAAAATTCCATACAACTTTATTCGAAAACGTGCAGGGAAAAATATGGCGATATTACAAGTTTAAAGGTCTATGTTTAGCAAAAATAGAGGTTAGGATCTCTTTTTTTATTCTTGATCTAATGTTTGCAATTCTTTTAAACCTTCAAAAAAACTCCAACCATTAGTAGAACGCCCGAAACTAACTCAGCGACACGAGAAGGACTATTAAAGGATAGATTAATAACTGCTTTTAGAATTCCATCTTCTTCAATTACCTTTCCATCTTCAATATAGCTATCAATGACACTATTGTAACGAGTATAAAAATTACCTGTTTTCCAAAACTCACTCGATGTTACAGGTCTGCGTAATTCACTATCTTTTGTTAAGACAAATTGTCCATCTTTTACAAAATACGAGATTTGTATTCTCTATTTTTAGGATAATAGAATTTCTCATTAATTAAGCTAGATGGAACAGGATCAATTGAAACTCCTTCAGCGCTTAAGAGAAACTCAATTTGTTTAATATAAGATAAAATATTGGGTTTGTCATACATACTAACATTTGGTTCATTTGTACGGGGGTCTTTATTCATAAGTGTAAAGTTACTTTTTTTAAATCGTTTAATAAATTCATATTCCATATAATCTATGGTTAACTTATCAAAGCTATTGTTATCGGTTACAAATAAAATGCAGTAAGACCAAAAATCTTTTTTATTAATATGATCAAATATGCGTTTTACGCCATTTATGGATTGGCCTATATACGTTTTTTTATTATCTGAGTCGCTATTGTCAAACAGAAAATAAATAGCATAATTGGTGGAAGAATCTAACTTTTCAATTTCTTTTATCTGTTCTTTTGTAAAATAAAAGCCTTTAATTTGATTTGTCCGATCTTGAAACACTTTCAAATGCGATGCTTTTTTTTCTTCTGGATAAAAATAAGTAATTGTCTTTTCTATGTTTATCTCCTCTTTCTTATGATAGATATAGGTTAATTATAACGCATATGTT